>JAICKM010000942.1 GCA_025927935.1 Chloroflexia bacterium
CTGAGCAACGTCACCCTGTTGCTGATCAGCGCCGGGGTGCTCCTGGTGCTGGCCCTGGGCGCGTTTCTGTTCGAGTGGCGGACGGCGCTGATCAGCCTGATCGCCATTCCGGTGTCACTCATGGCGGGCGGGGTGGTGCTCTACCTGCGCGGCGCGACCCTCAACACGATGGTGCTGGCCGGGTTCGTGATTGCCGTGGGGGTAGTGGTCGACGACGCGATCATCGACGTGGAGAACATCATGCGGCGGTTGCGGGCGGCCCGCCGGGCGGGCAGCGAGAAATCGACGGCGAGCATCATTCTGGAAGCCTCGCTCGAAGTCCGCAGCGCCAGCGTCGTCGCGACGCTGATCCTCCTGCTGGCGGTGGTGCCGATCTTCTTCATCGGCGGGCTATCCGGCCCCTTCTTCCAGGCGCTAGCGCTCTCGTATGCGCTGGCGGTGCTGGCGTCGATGGTGGTGGCGCTGCTGGTCACGCCGGCGCTGTGTCTGCTGCTGCTGGGGCCGGCGCCCCTGGATCGGCGCGAGTCGCCGCTGGCGCGGGGGCTGCAGCGGGGCTACGAGCGGATGCTGAAACGGATGCTCGGCATGCCGCGGATGGCGCTCGCCGCGGCAGCGCTGCTGATCGTGCTTGGGCTGCTGGTGTTCCCCTTCCTGGGCCAGTCCCTGTTCCCGACCTTCAAGGAAGATGACCTGTTGATCCACCTGGATGGCACGGCCAGCACGTCGCGTCCTGAGATGGATCGCATCGCGGCGCGGGTCAGTCAGGAACTGCGGGCCATTCCGGGAGTTCGCGACGTGGGGGCGCACGTGGGGCGCGCCGTGATGTCGGATCAGGTGGTCGATGTCAATTCGAGCGAACTCTGGGTGAGCATCGATCGGGCGGCCAACTATGACGCCACGCGCGCCGCCATTCAGAATGCCGTTCGGGGCTATCCCGGCCTGCGCAGCCAGGTGCTGACCTACCTGAACGAAACCACCAACGGGGTGCTGACGAGCGCCAACGACACCCTCACCGTGCGTGTCTACGGCGACGATGACACGCTTCTGCGCAGCAAGGCCACTGAGGTGAAGCAGCTCCTGACCGGCGTGGACGGCCTCGCTGGGCCCCATGTGCTGCTCCCGGTGGAGCAGCCCCAGGTGGAAGTCGAGGTGGACATGGCCTCGGCCCAGCGCTACGGGCTGAAGCCCGGTGATGTCCGCCGCGCCGCCGCCACCCTACTGTCCGGTATTCAAGTCGGCAACCTGTTCGAGGAACAGAAGGTGTTCGACGTGGTGGTCTGGGGCACGCCCGAAACCCGCAACAGCCTGAGCAGTATTCGCGACTTGCTGGTCGATACACCCGACGGCACCCAGGTGCGCCTGGGCGATGTCGCGAGGGTGAACATCGTGCCGGGGCCGAACGTCATCAAACACGAATCGGTCAAGCGCTACCTTGATGTGGCCGCCACCGTGCGCGGGCGCGACATGGCCGCCGTGGCCGGCGATATCGAGCAGCGGCTCCATAACATCTCGTTCCCGCTGGAGTACCATGCCGAGGTCCTCGGCGGCTACACGCAGCGCCAGGCGGACGGGATCCGCCTCGTCGGGCTCGGCGTGGCCGTTGCGATCGGCATCTTCCTTCTGCTGCAGGCATTCTTTGGAAGCTGGCGCCTCGCCACCCTCGCCTTCCTGACCTTGCCCGCGGCCCTGGTGGGCGGGCTATTGGCGCTCCTCGCTGCCGGCGGCGTCATGTCGCTGGGCGCGTTGGTCGGCTTCTTCACCGTCTTCGGGATCGCCGCCCGCAACGGCATCCTGCTGATCGGTCACTATCAGCACCTGGAGCGCTACGAAGGCGAAACCTTCGGGCCGGGGCTGGTGCTGCGCGGCACCCGCGAACGGCTGGTGCCCATCGTCATGACGGCGCTCGCCACCGCGCTGGTCCTGGTGCCGCTCGTGATCGCCGGCGATGTGCCGGGGTTCGAAATCGTGTACCCGACGGCTATCGTCATTCTGGGCGGGCTGGTCACCTCCACGGTGCTCAACCTGTTTATCCTGCCCACGCTCTACTTACGCTACCGGCCTAGCCCCGCTCCGGCGACGGAGTCGGTGCCGCTGCCGGCCGCCAGCCCGGCCACCGGTTGAGCCGGCGCCCGCGGCAACGCCGGGTCGCCTTCCAGGCGGCGGGGGGGGGCCAGCCCACCCCCCGCCCCCCAACTTCCAACCCCACCCGAGCCAGCGAGAGGCCAAGGAGGAAACCAAATGCGTAACAGTAAGCGGTGGATGCTGGTGTTGCTGGTTATCGCCGGGCTGTTGCTCCCGGCCTGTGGCGCGACTTCCGAATCCACGACAAACGAAGCCAAACCGGCCAGCGTCGAGCCGATCCCCGGCACGGATCTCAGCAAAGTGATCTTGACCGCGGATGCAGCCAAACGGGTCGACATCCAGA
>JAICKM010000955.1 GCA_025927935.1 Chloroflexia bacterium
ATGATCTACAACCTGACCGGGACCTGCGCCTACGCGCTCAAGCTATGGGGCTACGCGCATGTGACCGACGGCACCCACAACTACCTGGGGCAGCACAACTACCTGTTCTACGACGAGACGTTGCAAGCCATCGCCGTGGAGAAGTGCCCGGAGTGCCCGCCGCCGCGACCGTTCCTGGGCTAACCGCCGGCAACCAGCCGCAAGGCTGAGTGGGGGTTAACAACATACTGCGCGGGGTCAGGCAGTTTGAGTGCCTGACCCCGCTGCACATCGTCCCGCCGGTGAGTAAACATGACCACGGTAGTCTTGCTACCGCCCGCCGCGCCGCGACCGGGGCGCCAGCGCGCGCTGGACCCGCAACCCGATACGCACCGGCAGCCCGCGCAGGGCACGCTCCTGCCGGTTCACCAGCCGCTCCAGCTTGCCGATGTGCCGGTTCTTTTGTTCCAGCACCGCTTCCAATCGCGCGATATAGCGGTTTTTCTCTGCCACATGATAGTGCAGATCGGCGAGATTCTGCTGCAAGGCCACAATGGTTTGCTGCTGAGCCAGGGTACTCTCCAACGCGGCGAGCGTGGACTCTGGCTCGTGCTCGCCTCGCGCCAGGGCGCCGATAGTGCCGATGTAGATGACGCATTCCGCATCCTGGGTCGAGACGACTTTTACCAGCAGCCGGCTCTGCGCCGTGGCGTCCGGCACGTAGGACGAACAGGCCCACCCCGCGTGCGATGCGCAGGCGTTGGGGAACTGGGCATCGACATCCGGGCGCTCGGTGAACGGCAGGCACTTCTGCCGCAGCCGCCCGTCCACGAAGACCTGGATTTCCTTGACCGCCGAATCCGGGGTCACGTCGATGGCCCAGCCCCGCAGCCAGAACTGGTCGCGGTCGACCCACTTGCCGGCATCGACGAAACCATAGGGGCCATGCCGATAATAGAGCGTGGAAAAGTCGGGCTGCGGCTCGTTTGCCAGCAGATAGAGGTCTTGATGGTACTGCAAGCCATATGGGATACGGTGATAAGCGGTGCTTCCCGTCGCCTGCAACACCGCGGCGCGCACAAAACTCTCCGTGACGATGCTCATCCCATAGTCTCTGGTGTCGAGGGACGCAATCTCGCTTGCTTCGCGGAAATACAGGCCCTGTTCCGGCATGACTTCGCCCGGCATCAGGAGCACCGCGTCATGGACGCTGAAAATGAGCAGCCCGCCGGGATTGAGCAAGCTGTAGAGTTTGGTGAGCCAGGCGGTGAAGGTCGCTTCCGGCAGGTGCGTGAAGAGCGAAGCGACGAAGATGCAGTCAAATCGCTGGTCGCAGACGAGGTCGTCGGGATTGGTGGCGGAGAGGATGCCGTGTACGCCGAATTGCGCCTCTTGAAAGGCCACGGCTTCCGGCTGGATCTCCGCGATCCAGAGGCGCTCCGGCGGCAACTCGTGGACCAGGAAGCGGGTTAGGCGGCCATAGCCGCCGGCAAAATCGAGGAAAGCCGCCACCCGGTCGAAGGACTCGAACTTCCAGGTCACCAGTTGGCGGACGGCGTTGAGCAGCGCGCCGCCGGAGCGGTAGTAGTCGGCCAGAGCGATTTCCTCGCTCCCGCGCACGCCGGCGGCAAAGCTCAACATCTGGTCGTCTTTATGGATATGGGTGTTAATGGGCACGGGCCGGGCGAAGGTTTCGCATACGACCTGATCGACAATCGACTCGCGGGTTGGGCTGGGCGCCGCGTCTATCAAATTCTACCTCATAGTAAGCAGAAATGGGGATGGTATGCCGGCGGGCGCGGACAACAGATCTTTCGCCCACGGTCCGGCAGCGCCGTATAATCACCGGGCGTGACGCTAGTCAGAAGCGACTATCACGCGGGGTGAGTCTAGAACATCCGGCGGGGCTTGTCAAGATTTTCGTAGTAGTTCTTCTAGTGGTACTTGTCACTCTGAGCGGAGCGAAGAGTCTCGTCGCGTGCGGGAACAAGACGAGATGCTTCACTGCGTTCAGCATGCCAAAGGAAGCTCGTCAAGATTTACGTAGCGGCGCCGGTCAGCCGGGGACCCAGAGGACGGTGTAACCGCCGTGGCCGGTGAAGGCCCAGAGGAGCGCGCCGGCCAGCAGGAGCAGGCCACCCGCGATGACCAGGCGGTCGGCGGGGCGGCGGGCGCGCTTGCGACTCCACGTGCGCGGGCCGGAGCCGAACGCCCGCAGATCCATGGCGTTGATGATATCCTCGCCGCCGACGATGGCGTTGATAGTCACGGGCACCAGGAGCGGGGCCATGCGGCGCAGCTTGGCGATGGGGCCGCCGCGCAAGGCGTCGGTCTCGTAGCCGCGCGCCCGTTGTGCGTCCAGC
>JAICKM010000873.1 GCA_025927935.1 Chloroflexia bacterium
ACCGGGCCAACGCCCGCCCGATGCATGTGATCAACGCCACGTTCGACCTGTTTGTGGATCTGGGCGCCAACGAGGAGCAGGCCGAGTTCCCGGTGCTGTTCACCAACGCGCTGACCGGCGAGGCCGGGCTGGACCACAACCACATGGGGCCGACGCTGGAGCCGCTGTTCGAGACGATTCTGGAACACATCCCCGGCCCCAATGTCGAGCCGGATCTGCCCACCCAACTGCTGGTGACGAACCTCAGCAACGACGAGTACAAGGGCAAGATCGTTGTGGGCCGGCTGCAAAGCGGTACGGTGCGCAAAGGCCAGGCCGTGGCGCGCATCGACCATGAAGGCAACGTCACGCCCGCCAAGATCACCCAGGTCTTCAATTATCACGGCCTGGCCCGCCAGGAGATCGAGGAAGTGGCCGCCGGGGACATCATTGCCCTGGCCGGGGTGCCCGATGCCAATATCGGCGATACGATCAGCGACCTGGCGAACCCCATGCCCCTGCCGCCCATCCGGGTCGAAGAGCCGACGCTACGCATGAGCTTCAGCGTCAACAACAGCCCCTTCGCCGGGCGCGAGGGCACCTATGTCACCAGCCGCAAGCTGCGCGAACGGCTCTACAGCGAGTTAGAGCATGACGTGGCCCTGCGCGTGGATGATACCGATACAACGGACACTTTCCTCGTCTCAGGGCGCGGCGAGTTGCACCTGACCATTTTGATCGAGAACATGCGCCGCGAGGGCTACGAGTTCCAGGTCTCCAAGCCCGAGGTCATTTACAAGGAAAAAGACGGCCATTTACAGGAGCCGTATGAGCTGGTCGAGATCGAGGTGGCCCAGGAAGTGCTGGGCGTGGTCGTCGAAATGCTCGGCGGGCGGCGCGGCGTCATGCAGGACATGAAGTACCGCGACGACGGCAGCGTCCACCTGGTGTCCCGCGTGCCGACGCGCGGCCTGCTCGGCTTCCGCCAGCAGTTCCTGACCAACACGCGCGGCCAGGGCATCATGAATACGCTCTACGCCGGGTACGGCCCGCTGGCCGGGCCGGTCGCCACGCGCAACCTTGGCTCGCTGATCGCCTGGGAGCCGGGCGTCACGACGACCTTTGGGCTGCACGGCGCGCAGGAGCGCGGCCAACTCTTCCTGGGCGCGGGCGTGGAAATCTACGAGGGCATGGTCGTCGGGCAGCATATCCGCGAGAAGGACCTCGAAGTCAATGTGTGCAAAAAGAAGCACCTGACCAACATGCGCAGTTCGACCTCCGAGGAAGCGCTGCGCCTGGAGCCGCCCCGTATCATGTCGCTGGACGACGCTATTGAGTACCTGGCCGACGACGAACTGCTGGAGGTGACGCCCAAAGCCTTCCGCCTGCGCAAGCGCGTGCTGTCGCACCAGGATCGCGGGCGGCTGGCGGGCCAGGCCAAGAAAGGCGTGCCCGCCGGCGTTGGCAGCTGAGCCATTGGGCGATCTGGCATACATATTGCTTCTCTATCTCTCGCCTACACAAATACGCCAGTCCTATCGTTGCCGGGGTGGGCTGCGATGAAGCAAGAATGATGAAGGAGAGATAGATTAGCTATGGATAATCAGCAAGTTTTACAGAAGTATCTTGGCGACATGCACGCGCTGGAGTCGCATATTCAGACCGCCATCGACAAGCAGGTGAAGCTGGCCGAGAACGACGCCGAGGCCAAGCAGAAGTTCGCCGAGATTTCCGGCACGCTTAAGGGCCATCTGTCGGCGCTGGAGCAGCGGCTGGAAGCCCTCGGCGGCAGCGCCACAAGCCCGGTCAAGGAAGCGGGCGCGGCGGTTCTCGGCGTCGGCGCCGGGCTGATCGACAAGATGCGCGCCGAGGAGATCTCGAAGGATCTGCGCGACGACTATACCGCCCTCAACCATAGCGTCATCAGCTACATCATGCTGAACGCGACGGCGCTGGCGCTGGGCGACCAGCAGACGGCGGATCTGGCCGAGCGCAACGTCAAGGACAACGCCGGCTTCGTTGTCTGGATTAACAACAATATGCCCAAGTTCGTGATCAAGGACTTGCAGGACAGCGGCGCCAGCATCGATCAGAGCGCCGTCGAAGCCAGCCAGGCGGCCGTCAAGCGCCTCTGGAACCAGTAATCGCCGTACCAACAGACGGCTCGACCGCAGGCCGGCGCCCCCAGGGGCGCCGGCCTTTTGCGTGCGTTTGACAAAACGCGGCTCGCCGCCTACAATCGAGCGAGAGACCACGTACTAGGACGGAGCGAAACCGTGGATACAGCACCAGACGGGCAAACGCCCACCCCCCAGGAGGCCCGCGCGGCGATGCAGTTTGCCGAGGGCGACGCCGCGTTCGCGCAGGGCGATCTGGCGGGCGCCGCCGTGGCCTACGAGGCCGCCGCCGCCGATTTGCGCGCTCTCGACGCGCCTAAGCTGCTGGCCGATTGCCTGCACCAACTGGGCGTCATCCGCCAGTACCAGGACGATTACGCCGGGGCGGAGCCGTTGTTGCAGGAGAGCCTGGAGATCGCCGAGCGGCTGGACGACGCCGAGGCCCAGGCGCGGACGTTGCACCAGTTAGGCCGTTCGCGCGTGCAGCAGGGCGCCTATGCCGCCGCCGACGACTACTATAGCCGCAGCCTCTCGCTCAAGACGATGCTGGGCGACCGGGCGGCCATGGGCAGCACATTGCACCAGATGGGCATGGTGCGCCGCCTGATGGGCAACCTGCACGAGGCCGCCGAGTTCTACGGCCTGGCGCTCGCCATTAATCAGCGGTTACAGGACTGGAA
>JAICKM010000126.1 GCA_025927935.1 Chloroflexia bacterium
AGTTGCGCACAAACTCGATGATATTGGTCATCACCGGGTCGGTGCCGCGCGCATACAACAGCCCCACGCTGACCATCAACCCGTAGAGCAGCATCCACCACGTCACTTCGTCGGACACCAGCCCCTGCCGGTGGATCACCAGCCGGTAGCCGAGCACCGCCGCCAGCAGGGCGGCGCCCACGAAGCGGGCCAGCGGCGGCAGCCCCTGGTAGCGCGTCAGCACGCTGAGCAGATCGCCATAGATCAGCACGGCATAGATCGGCATGATCCAGTGCGGCCGGGCGATCGTGATCAGGAAGAGGAACGGCCCCAGCAGCCCGGCGATCAGGAAGGCTTGCGATACGCCCAGGCCCACCGCCAGCGCTAGGCTGGCGCCGACGGCGGCGCCCAGCGCGCCCACGCCCCAGGTCATGGCCGGGGGCGCCGCCGCGTGCGCCCGGCCAGGTTCGGTCGTAGCAACCACCGGTCTAGCCCCGATCCGCACTAAGCACGGGCTGGGGGTGGTCCACCGGCCGGGCTACCGGGGTGGGCGCCGGTGCGCGTATGTAACCCAGGGCCAGCGCCAGCAGCACCCCCGCCGCCAGACCGAGGCCGACGGCCAGGGGGATGTCGCGCGACGGCACGGGCGAGATCTTGTTCTGCGGCGGCTGCACGGTCTCCAGCGGCACCAGGTCTACGACCCGGAACAGGTCTTTGCTGTTCTTGATCGTCGCGTCCACGGTCGCGTTCAGATACTTCGCCAGCAGCACCGGGTCCCGCCCGGTCATGGCGAGTTCGACCACCGCGGTATCGGGCAGCACATTCGCTTCGACCGGGTAGTCCGTGGCCGCCGCGGCTGAGAGGCCCACCGCTTTTTGCGCGTCTGCCGCAACCGCGGCGGACGTGACGGTCTGCGCGAACGTGCCGGGGATAAAGCGGGCGCCCATCTGCGCCACCATGTCGACCGTGGTGCGCTCATCGCTCAGCCCGGCGGCGGGCCGGACGACGACACGCGCGGTTGCCCGGTACGTCGGCTCCCGCATGGAGTCGACGACCGCGGTACCCACGCCGGCCACGACCATAATCAGAATAATCAACCATGCGTAGCGCAGAATGAGGTTGAAATACGCTCGTGCTTCCATAATCAAAAATCCTCCGATCCGCGTCAGCGAACTCGCTGCTCACGAATTTTGCGTTGAGCCAGTTGGTCGTAAAGCCGCTCAACCTGGCGAACCATTTGTTGGACGGTAAAATGCGCCTGAACATGCGCCTGGCCGGACGCGCCGAGGCGCGCTGCTAAGGCCGGATCGCCGGCCAGTTTTTCGAGCACCCCTTGCAGCGCGGCTACGTCGCCGGGCGGGACCAGGAATCCTGTCTCGCCGTCTTCTACCACTTCCGGCAGGCCACCCACCCGCGTCGCGACCACAGGCAGCCCCGCCGCCATCGCTTCCAGCACGGCGACGGGCAGCGCCTCGCGTTCAGAAGGGAGTACAAACACGTCCAGGGCCCCAAGCAGGCGAGGGACATCCGAGCGCAACCCCGTGAAGTTGACGGTTTCACACAGGCCCAACTGCGCGGTCAGTTGTTCGAGGCCGGGACGCAGCGGGCCGTCTCCGACCATCACTAAGCGCACCTGCGGGCAGGTTTCGCGCACCCGGCCCACGGCGCGGATAAGCACATCCTGGCCGCCTTTATCCGCCGTGAGACGCCCCACGGCGCCAATCAGGACGGCATCCACCGGCACACCCAGTTCCGCGCGCACTTCCGCGCGGTCGTTGCGCGCAGCGAATTTGCTGATATCCACGCCATTATACACCACACTCAGATACCGGGCGGGAATATGCTCGCTATTCATTACAATCTGCTTACTGGCTTGCGACGTGACCATGATGCGATCGCTCAGGCGATACATCAGCCGGTCCATCCAGATCTCGTTCCGGCCACGCGACGACCAGTGCTCGTGCGCGATGATCACCGGCACCCCGGCCAGACGGCCCAGCAGCCGGCCCCAGGTGTTCGAGCCGAAGAGGTGCGTATGCAACACATCGACGCGCTCGCGCCGCAGCATACGCACCACCTCGGCCATCTTGTAGGTCTCCCAGCGCGAGCGCCGCTGGAGGACCATCGTGCGCACCCCGGCGCTATCGAGCAAGGGTTGGTAGTTCCGCGCCTGCCGGGTGGCACATACGGTGACGTTATAGCGGTTGCGGTCCAGGTGCAGCGCCAGATCGACGAGCACCTTTTCGGCGCCGCCGCCGCCGGTCACATCGATCATCTGGACGACGTTGAGCTTGGGGCAGGAAGAGGTTGGGGTTTGCATACGTCCTACTTAAATCCTATTGGGGTTAGTGCGCACCCTGGATGGATGCGTAAATGCTTGCCAGCCGGGCGCCATGTTGCTCCCAGCGAAACTCATTTTCGACGAATGTGCGCCCGGCCTGGCGGAGCCGCTCCGCGAGGGCCGGATCGTCTAGGGCGCGATCCACGGCGGCGGCAAAGGTGACGGCGCTGTCGGCCACCAGCAAATCCCGCTCCGGCACCCCTTGCACTCCGCGATTGGCGATGGCCGTGGCGACCACCGGGGTGCCGGCAGCCATCGCCTCCAGGACTTTGTTCTGGATGCCGGAGCCGGAGCGCATGGGGCACACCGCTATCGTCGCCTGGCGCAAACAGTCGCCTACGTCCGGCACGCGGCCCAGCACCTCGATACCCGGCGTGGCCGCGAGCGCGCGCACCCGGTCGGTAGGACTGGTGCCGACAATCTGGAAGCGCAGAGCCGGGTGGGTCGCCCGCAACCGCGGCCAGACCTCGGCGGCGAACCAGAGCACGGCTTCTTCGTTCGGATGATAGCCCATGTTACCGGTGAAGATCAACGTGGCCGCGTCCCGCCCCACGGCGCCTCCAAACGCGAAGCGGTCCACATCTACCCCGTTGGGGATGACGGTGATCCCGTTGCCGCCCAGTTCCTGTTGATCGGCCGGCGACGACACCACCAGCGCGGGGAAGTGCTGCACGACGGCGCGCTCATAGTCGCATACGCGGCGATACTCCAGTTCATAGGCCACGCGTTTGACCCCGCGCACCTGGTTCCGCCGGTCGGCCAGGTTCAGACTCAACGAGTCGATCAGATCCACGGCGACAGGCGGCGTGGCGACGCCCCAGACATAGGGCAGCATACGGATCAGGGTCGCGTGGATCACATCGAACCGCTCCCCGGCCAGCAGCGCCGCTAATTGGCGGGCGAACGCGGGGGCCTGATAGTAGCGCACTTGTAACGGCTGCCGCGCGGCGAGGCCCGTGCTCAGGTTCATCGCCACCCGCCAGCGCGGCAGGGGCACCAGCACCACCCGCTCGCACAAGGCTGCCACCCTGGCTTGGTCCTCCGGCGGTACGGGGGCGTCGGCCATGCTCAGCAGCGTGATTTGGTGGTCCCGACTGAGCACGCGGAGCTGGTGATACGTCCGTAAACTGTCGCCTTTCAGCGGAGGATAGGGGAATCGGGGCGTAAGAAACAGGATGCGCATTGAGTTGGTAGGACGCTCCACTCTAATCAGGGTGCTGTAGTCAGGTCCATCGGCGCCAGCGCTCCGGAGAACTACAGGGATTGTTGCATTATAGTGAGATAATTCGAGTGGTGTCAAGACCTGCGAGATGACGGTATTCTTACATCCGGTAGGAAAGCCGCTTACAATTTATGTATCTGATTGTTCATCTTGATGGGGCAGGAGAACATCGTATGCTTAGATGCAATAAAGCGCTCATGATCGTCGTTATTGCTATAGGAGTACGCGGCGCGGACAAGGCAAAGAACGCGTATTTAGGCATTGCGGGCCGGTCCTCGCCTTGCCGGCCCCTCGCGCTAGCGGGGCGCTGCCGGGGCCAGATCGCCCGCATGCTTGCGCCATGTCAGAAGATTGCTTATAATGCGGGTGTTTTGGGTCAAGATTGCCAAGGCATGGACAGTGGCGTGCCTGGCAAGAATCACATCGCCTGGCGAGGAGAAGCAACAGCCCCATGGTAGCCGAACGTAGCATCGTGGATTTCTTAAAGCCGTTAGGCAAGCACACCGTGCTGATCGCCCTGATCGTCCTCGTGGTCGCCGCCGGCACACTGATCGGCGCCGTCCGCTCCCTCGATAATACACCCTACGAGGCCACCGCCCAACTCTTGCTCAACCCGGTCAGCCGGGTGAACCTCGAAGGCACCGGGAGCACCAGCACGGTGACGGATCCGAGCCGCATCGTGCGCTCCGCCGGCACGCTCATGATGTCCCTGGATGTGGCGAACCGGGTGCATGACGCAGCGGCTAAGAGCGACAACCCAGCCGTCCGCGCCTTGAGCGCCGCGGAACCCGTCGACTTGCGCGGCATGATCACGGTGGAAAACAGCCAGGATCTGCTCGTGGTCAAGAGCCACGCCGATAGTGCGGACGTGGCAACCTGGCTCGCCAATACCTGGGCGCAGGAGGGCGTGGCCGCCATCAACGAGATCTATGCCGAGACTTCCAGTTCGGATCTGGACAAGGCCCTGACGAAAGCCCGCACCGATCTGACCGCCGCCGAGCAAGCCGTGCAGGATTACCTGGCGAAAAACCCGATCAGCGGACTCGAACAGGAGCTGAAGCAGGCGAACGCCTTTGTCGATGCCGCCACCGACAGCAAGACGAAGAGTGCCTTCGCGCTCTATAATGCCGGGCGCGACGCCCTACAACGCCAGCTCGACAGCTATTATGCGTTCACCTACAGCCTTGAGCAGACGATGACCGAACTCAAGTCGTTGCGGACCCGCATCGAACAGTCGGCGGACGATCCCAACACGCTGAACAACAATCAGCTTAGCCTCATGGTGTTGCAGAACAAGGCGCTCGCGCAAACCCCCGCTGTGAGCGGCACCTTCCCGTCGCAGATCCAGTTCCAGATCAGCGCGGGCGCCCCCGGCAGCGCGCCCCCAACCCGCGACAGCCAGTTGCACGATGTGGATTCCACGATCACGGCCCTCCAAGGACTACAGGAAGCCAGCCGCGGGCAGATCGCCGATCTGGAAAGGCAGCTTAGTGCGCCCATCCCCACGGTGTCTCCGGACCTGGTCGGCGCCGTCGCCCCCGCGCTCCAGCAGCAGATCGCGCGCATCAACCAGTTGCAAAGCGAGCTGGAGGCCCGCAACTTTGAGCTAAACGGCCTGCAAAAGAACCGCGACCTCCAGCAGAGCACCTATGATCTGCTGCGCAGCCGCCAGACCGAGCAGCAGATTAACCAGCAGATCAGCGGGGTCGCCAACATCACCTCCCCGGCCAGCAACACCGATACGCTGCGCTCGCGCCACCCTTTGAATAACCTGCTGCTCTCCGCCGGCATGGGCATTGCCTTCGCCCTGGTCCTGGGCCTGGTCGTCGCCTACTTGCTCAGCCTGATTCAACCCGGCTTCAGTAGCAACGCCGCCCTCAAGCGGCTGTTCCAGCGCAGTCCGCGCCGTCCCGCGCCCGCCGATTAATCCAGGTCCGAACCTGCCCGCGGCCCCCGTCCTGTCCAGGATGGAGGCCGCAATTTTCTACTATGAAAAGTATCCGCGCGCTCAGTGGCGCACCACGCGCCGGCCAACTTTGTTGACCGCCGGGAAACGCAGGTAGACCTGTCGCATATCGGCATAAACCCGGCTGGGAAGGAATGCAAACACCAGGCCGGGCACCGACGGTACATCCAGCGCGGCAATGACCACCCGCCCAAACGCGCGGCGGGCCGTCCGCCGATCCCCGCGCGCCAGGCTACGCCAGCCCAGCATGCGTAAGAGCCGCCGCCCGTCGCCGTCAATAGGTCCCTTCCCCTGCGCCGCCAGCTTGTCGAGATATCGCTGGGCCATGGCGCTCAGCATCCGGCGCTCATCGGCGTGCGCCGCCGGGAAGTTTTTCGCATCGGACAAATTATTACCGTGCCGGCGGTAAAAGGCCACCTTCTCGTCGAGGCCATACAAAGCCCAACCGTGCAGCGGGATGCTGAGCCACATGGCCCAGTCTTGCGTGTACGGGTGATCGAGAAAGGGACCCGCGTCATTCAATGCGGCCCGCCGGCAGAGGGCCGCCGGCGGCACAATGTAGTTGTGCCGGAATAAGGTCGATACATCGCGATAGAGTCCCTTGGGATAGGGCTGCGGCGCTAACTCCAGATGCGGGCGGCCCGCTGTATCCACAATCGTAACGCCGCCATGGACCAACCCTACTTCCGGATACCGATCTAAGATGGCGCCGGTGGCCTCCAGCGCGTGTGGGGCAAGCCAGTCATCCGAGCCAATTGTGCAAACATAATCGCCGGAACAAAGCGCCAGACCCCGGTTCAATGTTTGCACGAGGCCCCGATTCTCTTGCTCAATATACGTGATCTTGTCCAGGTAAGGACGCACGGCGCCCGCCGTATCATCCGGCGATCCGTCGTTGATGACGAGGATCTGATCGGCGGGCCGGGTTTGCTGGAGGAGGCTCTCTAACGTCTGGCCGATATACGCGGCATGTCCATAGGCTGGTATCACGACGCTAATGCTGCCCCGTTGCTTGATCGGTTTACTCATTTCGGCCCCCGCGCATCGCAAATATGAGCTTCCTGCCTCCAACATCCTTCCAAAGAATATATAAACTTGCGGACCCCGCCAGCAAGGCGAAAGACAGTGCCACCGGCGTGCGATAATCGATAAGCCCAAAGAAAGGCATGATCCGGATGATCAGCGCTGCACTCAGAGCCGCCAAAAAGATAAGCGCGTTGCTACGCGCCCACACAAAACGGATCTCGCGACGAACGATGGTCCAGTTCACCAGGAAATGCACAATATAGGTCATTAGAAAGCCGATCCCGAGACCAACCGTGCCAAACCATTGCATGCCGGCCCATGAAGTTAAGACCAGCATGAAGCCGGCGATAAACTCGGTGAGGAAGAGCACGTGCCCGCTACTGCGTGCCAGGATTACGTAACCCAGAGTCCAACTCGACAGCTTAAAGAGATCGCCGATCAGTTGCCATTCGAGCACATCCACCGCGGGCGCGAACTGTCGCGTATAAATGACAGCAATCAGCAGGGGTGTCAGGGCGAGCAGGCATAAGATAAGCGGAACACCGATTATTAACACCAGGCGATATTGGTTGTTGACCAATCTTACTAACTCCAAGGGGTCCTCGCGAGCCGCAGAGATACGCGGAAAATAATCCTGGCCCATAGCGGTCAATAGAAATCCGAGATAGCTAACCGACACGGTAATCGCGGCCCGGTAATACCCGACCACGTCGGCACCGAGCGTATGTAATACCAGCACCGGCATGAGCAATTGGACACCCGTGCCCACCAGCATGCTTCCCGTATAGGGCACGCCGAATTGCAGGAGCCTTTTAGAAGTGGGGAAAAGCTGTGCGTTCGAGGGGAGGGAACCAACCGGGCCGACCTCCTTGCGGACGAAATACTGCGCGACCAACCAACTGACCGCGGCACCTGCGATGAACGAAATGGTAATACCATCCATTCGCCACACCCAGATCAAACCAACGTTCACAATGGTACTCGCAATGCTGGTCAAGACGGTGATTTTGGCTAATGTCTTGATCCGGTGGTGCGCGTTGAGAAAACTGATCGCCAGGCCCGAAGTCAAGTTAAGCAGTAACGCGGGACTCACGAGCGCCACGTTCATTGCGTATTGCGTGCTGCCGAGCATCAGTTGGCTAATGGGGCCGCTGAACACGATAAAAACCAGGATGCCCAGGCATCCCAATATCCAGAGAAGGAGGCGGGCAGCTTTATAGAGAGTGGCAACTTCATCCAGATTCTGATCCGCCAGAGCGCCGGGCACCAGACGAACAAGCCCGGTCCCAATACCCATCCCAACCAGCAAACTGGAAAAGCCCAATAAGCTCTGCAATAAGACCAGGAAACCAAGACCAGACGGTCCCAGGGCGACAGCATAGACTTTGGAGGAGATCAGCCCTAGCAAGACAGTAACAATTGAACTGCTGGCGAGCATCGCGGTGGCTTTAAGACTCGACAACATCGAGATCTAGCCTTTCATACACAGAACCGACAATGCGCATCGGGTTGCCGATCACAATAGCCCCGGCCGGCACATCCCTGGCCACCACACATGATGCGCCGATTACTGCGTCCTTACCGATAGTCACACCCTTGAGGATCATCACTCCCATACCGATCCACACATTGTCCTGAATCTCAACCGGTTTGCTAACACCTGCGCTGCCCCGTTGCCGCGGATCGAGTCCGTGAAAGTCTGAGTCTAATATGACGGTTCGTGCCCCGACCAGACAGCACTTACCAAGCCGCACACGCTTCACAGCGAAGATTTCCGTGCCGTTCATGATATTCGTTGCTTCGCCGATATGGATTACCGCTTCCTTCACCCGTGGTTGGATGAGGATCGGCAACGAATATGCCCCCGCCAGGCTATATCCGAATACAACGTTCTTCTCAACCACTACTTTGCCCCGCCCCTGAAACCGGACCGCATGATCAAAGCGAACCGACGAATCGAGCGCAGTACGTCCATCACTTGCAAGCACCTGCATGCGAAATTGCATCTTGCGCAGCCGCGATCCAAACCGATCCTTGACCCTAAGCGCGAGAAGGAGTAATAGTCTTAACTTTCGCATTATGCTACAATCCCTTACCCGAATCTGTTGTTTGCGGCAACCCCTCTAAAGCGCCTGTCATCCAGGAGCGGAGTCTTCAGTACATCGCCTTCACAGACCTGCGGTATTCCTCGTAGTCGCGATGATAATCCGCCTCGTTATAGTGCGCGCTCGCCAGCACCATATACACCGTGCCGGGATCGAAGTTGCCTTCGGAGGCCCAGATCATGGGAGGGATATAGAGGCCGAACCAGGGACGATTCAAATGTACCGTGCGCTGGTCGTCGCCATCATCAAGATGTACGTCTAGACTCCCGGAGAGACAGATGACGACCTGTTGGAGGGTTCGGTGCGCGTGCGCACCGCGGCTTTCACCGCTGGGAATATCATACACATAGAAGACACGCTGTACCTGAAAGGGAATATGCTGATCCCCTTCTACGAAAGTCAGATTACCGCGCTGATCGGTAATCTTGGGGAACTCGATGATCCGGCACTTTTCCAGCAAGCTCAATTCTCGCGTACCTCGCGCACGAACCGGGCCGGAACCCCCATGACCACCGTGCCCGCCGGGACGCTTTTGGTTACCACGGCGCCGGCCCCCACCAGCGCCTGCGCGCCGATAGTTACATTAGGCAGCAGCAGGGCGCCTACGCCGATCAGGGCGCCATCCTCAATCGTCGGTCCGTACATGGAGCCTTCATCGAATTCTTGGCGGCGCATGGAGTTATCGTTCGTCGTCAACACGCCCCCCGAAACAAACACATTATTCCCAACTTTCATATTCCCGGCCAGCCAGGAGTGATCCATGATCTTCGTCCGATCCCCTATGGAGGTGTGATAATTGACCGTCACATGCCGGCCAATGACCGACCACGACCCGATACGGGATTGCTCACGGATCGAGGCCGCATCGCCAACCAGGGTGTGTTCGCCGATCTCAACGTCGTAATAGATTATGGCGTGCGGCCCGATGGACGAATGGGCGCCAATCATGACCCGCCGCTGAAACGTCACCGCGCGAGCCAACGCTCCCGCGCCTTTCGGTTCCTTGCCCACCACCGCGCCGGGAAATATCTCTACACCGTCGCCAATCACGACGCCGGGTTCGATGATCACATAGGGATGGATAATGACGTTGTTGCCGATTCTCACGTCCTGGCGAATAATCGCGAATTCACCAATTCGCACATCCCGACCCACCTCGGCAGTCTCCACGACGGCCAGCTTACTGATCATAGACATCCCTCGATATAAGTCCGAGAATTACCGGCAGGGGTGGCGGCACATATCTTCCGAGAGCACGTTCATGCGGAAGGCGGGTGCCCGTTGCGGCTGCCTGATGCACGCCTGGAACCCGGTGGCAGAAGTATAAGTTACTTCCCCGGCCACCGTCAAGTTCGGAGTCCCGGCGACTCCCTTTCGCTGCGTGCGGGAGACTCCACAGTTATACCATCCGTGGCTTCCCTGCCTACGGATACAGTTAGCGTTTGCAGAGAAGGGGCAGATCAGGTAAACTGGGCCGGGACATCGTCCGGGGCGGGACGATGTTTGTTGCGCCTGCCTGCATACGAGACGGGGCGGACGCCGGAGCAATGGTGATGCGTGACGTACTGTTCGTCGGACGATGGTTTCCCCCACTCGTCGGCGGCGTGGAAAATTATCTGTTCGAGTTGTACCGGCGCCTACCGGTGGAGCGCGCCGATCTGCTCCTGCCCGCCGAGTCCGGGGCGGCGGCCTTCGACCAGGCCCACCCGGAGCTACGCGTGATTCGCGTACCCCTCCCGGCGGGCGTATCGAGTGTGAGCAAGCGCGCGCTGGGTCCCCTGCTGGGGGTGGCCTTGCAGCGGCTGGTCCGGCCCGGCTATCGCCAGGTCCACTGCGGGCATATCCTGACCGGGGTCGCCGGCTACCTGGCGAAGCGGATCTGGGGCCGGCCCTACATTGTGTTCACCTACGGCGCCGAACTCACCCGGGAAGGGCTGGGCGCGTTGAAGCGGACGGTGCTGCGCAACGCGACCGCGGTGATCACGATCAGCCGCTATACGACCGAGCAGGCGCTGCGGCTGGGCGTGCGACCGGGCCGCGTGGTGGTCATCGCACCCGGCGTGGACAGCGCGCGCTACCGCCCGGATCTGGACGGCACGGCCATTCGCGCCCGCCACCACCTGGGCGAGCGCCCGGTGCTGGTGACGGTGGGGCGCCTCGCGCCCACAGCGCAGTACAAGGGGCACGACACCGTCATCAAGGCGCTCCCCGCGATCCGCCGGCACGTGGGCGAGGTCGCCTACCTCGTCGTGGGCACGGGGCCAGACCAGCCCCGGTTGGAGGCCCTGGCCACGCAGGTGGGCGTGAGCGCGCATGTCGTCTTTGCCGGCTACGTATCCGACGCAGAGTTGCCCAGCTATTTCGCCGCCGGCGATGTGTTCGTGATGCCCAATCGCGTCGATCCGCTGGGCAAGGGCGAAGCGACCGAGGGCTTCGGCATGGTCTTTCTCGAAGCCGCGGCTTGCGGGCTGCCGGTGATCGCCGGGAACAACGGTGGGGCGCGCGATGCGGTGGTCCATGAACAAACCGGCCTGCTGCTCGACGTGCCGGATGCCGCCCATGTGGCCGAGGCCGCCGGTTGCCTGCTCACCGACCGCCCGCTGGCCCGCCGCCTGGGCGCTCAGGGCCGGGAGCGCGTACTGCGCGAGTTCACCTGGGATCGCTCCGCCGCCCGGCTCGCCCGGCTGATTACGCTGCTGAACCAGCGGCATTTGAAGAGGATCTAGACTATCACCATGGCGACAAGTTCCCCGGCCCCACCGCCGCCCGCCGGCCCACCAGGCGCCGGCACGCTCAACCTCACCTGCATCCCGTTCCACGACTGGCGCAAGTGCCAGCGCGAGGGCTTCCGCACCCGCGATGCCCACTTGATCCGCGCTTTCGCCCGCGACCCGCGCGTGCGCCGAGTGCTGGTCGTTGACCGGCCGCTGTCGGTACCGGAAATGGCCCGGCACCGCAGCCGGCAGTGGCGCGTGCGCGGCCCGCAGAGCGTCCGGCTGGGACCGGGCGTCGCGCTGACGCGGTTGGAGCGCAAGATTTTCGTGCTCGATATCCTGATGCCGGATGTGCGGGCCGTACTCACCGAGCGGCACGCCTGGTTCTGGAATGTCATGGGCCGGCGCCGCGTCGCCGAGGCGGTGAGCACCGCGCAGCAGCGGCTTGGTTTCGCCCACACGGCTCTGGTGCTCTCCAACCCCCTCTATGCGCCCCTGGCGCCGCTCGTGCGGCCGGACGTGCTGGTCCTCGACGCGGTGGATAACCTGCTGCAACATCCCGAACTGGCGTATGTCTATCCGCAAATCGCTCAAGGGTACGAGATGCTGCGGCGCGACGCCGATCTAATCTTCACTACCGGGGAGCCGTTGCGTGAGTTTCTGGGAGAAGGGCGCGACCGGGTCTGGTTTGTGCCCAACGGCGTCGATCTGCGACAGTTCCAGCCGAACGCCCCGCACCCGATCCCCGCCGACCTGCGCCCGCTGCCCCGCCCCATCGTGGGCTATTCCGGCAAGATGCAAGAGCGCATCGACATCGATCTAGTGCGGGCCGTAGCCACTGCGCTCCCGGAAGTCAGCTTTGTATTTATCGGCCAGATTCTCAATCGCGCCTGGATGGAGCCGCTGTATAGTGTGCCCAACATACACTTCCTGGGCGATAAACACTACGCCCAGTTACCCGATTACCTGGCCGCGTTTGACGTTTGC
>JAICKM010000576.1 GCA_025927935.1 Chloroflexia bacterium
CCGAAGTAGGAGTCTCTAAACAGCGAAGGGGGTTGCACCACTACCAGATGCAACCCCTGCTGCTTTTTGCCATGCTTTAGTTCAACACAGCCCTTGCCTGCGTCGCATGGGTCAGGATCGCGGCTATCGTCTCTACCTGGCCGCTGCTAAGCTTCTTGCTCACTTTGAGATTTGCCAACTTGGTATCCAGCGTGTCGAGGAACCAGATATCCGTGCCGGAGGATACAACTTCAATGGGAAGATCCTGGGCCAGGATCACCACCGGTTGCACAGAGATCCTAAGTCCTGGATCGTTCATTTTCAGAAAATTGCATAAGGCGGCGGCGTTGCCGCGTGCTTGTGAGCCTGGGCCGTAGGGATCCTTTGCCCAATACCCGTTGCTGGTTTCCTTGTACCACTTCCCGTTTTCCACCCGGTAGTTGCCTGTGTATGCCTTCACTTCCAGTGCCCAGATGCCGCCGGGGCCGACCAGCACGATGTCGATATCCTCTTTGCGGTCCGGTAGGACCACGTTGCGGAACATGTACCATTGGGCGTCCAGCAGTTCACCGAGGCGGGCCGCGATCTTGTCTTCGCCTTCCTTACCCACCTGGAAGCCGGGCAGGTGGCTGCGGCGGTTCGTTTGCAGATAGGTGCTGCCCATCACCACCTGGGGGCCGGCCGGAGGGCGCGGCGGTACCATGGCGGCAGGAGGAGTCGCGGGGGGCGGGACCGGGTGCGCCGGAGTGGCGTTAGCGATCCGCGTTGCAAATACGGGCGGGCGGTTACGCGGCTCCGGCGAGGTGATGGGGGCCGCCAGGTTAGCGGCCAGCAACGCCAGCGGCTCCTGGTAGGGCGTCGCCTGGTCCGTAGCGCCGCGCGGGGCGCCCACCGGCGGCGGGGGTGTGCCCACCGGAAGGGATGCGGGCGATGGAGCCGGGCTGCCCGCGGACGGCGGGCGGCGGGCGCGCCGCATGAGCCACAGCCCGGCCACCGCGACGATCAGCACGAATAGGAAAGCGACCAACGTTAGCGTATCCATATGCCCCTGTCTTCTAAATAGGTGATCATGTAGCTGCAATCGGAAATCCAGAGCCGGCCGCAGTGCATTACGGCTTGCCTAAGCAGTATAATAGGACCGGCGCCGGACTTGAAGGTACTTTGCTCCCGATCCGGGGTAGCCCATTAGTCCCGAACAGGAGGCCCTTTGTGTACAAGACGATTTGCGTGTATAGCTCGTCCAGCGACGCCATCGCGCCGGAGTTTTTCGCCGTGGCCGAGGAGTTGGGCGCCGCGCTGGCCGGGGCCGGGTACGGGTTGATCTATGGCGGGGCGCGGGTGGGGCTGATGGGCGCGGTGGCGCGAGCGGTCCATGCCCACGGCGGCCATGTGGTCGGCGTGCTGCCGGGCGTGCTCCAGCGCAAGGAGCTGACCTACGAACCCGCCGACGAATTAATCATCACCAAGGATCTGCGCGAGCGCAAGGCGATCATGGAGACACGCGCCGACGCTTTTATCGCCCTGCCCGGCGGCTTCGGCACGCTCGAAGAGGTGCTGGAGATCCTCACGCTCAAGCAACTGCTGCTGCACAGCAAGCCGCTGGTGCTGCTGAACACGCGCGGCTTCTACGACCCGCTGGAGCACCTCTTCGAGCACATCTACCGCGAGCGCTTCGCCCGGATCGAGTCGCGGCAGTTGTACCACTTCGCCGCCGACGTGCCCGCCGCCCTGGCCTACCTGGCGGCGTACACGCCGCCTCAGCCGCCGGAGAAGTGGTTCTAGCCGTCCATGCACGGCAGCGCACCGCGGGCGCGGGCCGGTTTGAAACCGGCCCCTACAGAGATCGCATCGCCGTCAATGGAACGAAGCGGGCTGCCCACTGGGGACAGCCCGCTTCCTGTGTAATGGGATCGGCCGGTCGCTCGCGGCTAGCGGCTCTGGCCGGAGTTGGGATCGATCATCAGGCCGGAGGTATCCACCGCTTCAAAGTCCGAGGCGTGGATGGCCTCCATGGCGTTCAGCATTTCGTCGTTCCAGCGGCTGTCGGGAGCGCCGCTGATGTTGAGCGGGCCGCCCGTGTCGGCCAGGATCATGCCGTAGGTCTGCAAGGCGCGCAGGATCACCTGGGTCTTGCTGTCGAAGCCGCTGATATCGACGCTCGCCTTCAGCCGGAGCCGCGTGCCCATGGGCGGGACGTTGGGGTCGGACGAATCGCCGTCGCTATGGCGGGCGGGCCAGACATAGCTCTGGCCGATGTTGGCCGTGGTGAAGCGGATGGCGTGATGGATCGCGCCGGTTGCCACTTCGTCATAGCGGACCAGGCCGGGCAAAATCGGCAGGCCGGCGGCGTCCGCCGAACTCCAACCGTTGGGCCGCAGGGCGTTCGAGCCGAGCAACCACCGGGCGGCGGTATCGGCGTTCCAGGCGCCCCCACCCGCCGGGTCGGCGTGGTAGAGTTCAACGTTCAGGCAAGTACCGCTCTGGACCACCAGCACATGCCGGTCGCCGCTGCCGCCTTCGATGGCCGCGTTGGCGGGGATCGGGTAGGGGCCGGGATCGCTTACGCCTGCCCATTGGCCCAGGTTGAGCGGCACGAGCGGCTGCGTGGCGGGCACCACGTTCACGGGGATACCGATGGGCGCACCGTTCCAACTGCCCGCGGCGAAGTCGGGGTGCAGCCCGGAGCCGTCGCCGATGGAGTTAATATAGCCAGCCGAGTTCGGGTGAACCGGGAGCGTGTTGACGGCACGGTTCCAGATATTATCAGCCGGGAAGAGCGGGCAACCGCCGATGGTCGCGCCGCCGCCGGGCGGCGGAGGCGGTGGGGGCGGCGGGGTCGCGGCCGGCGGTTGGGTGGGCTGCGGGGTCGGCGGCACACCGCCGCGCCGGGCCAGATCGATCATCTTGCTCGCCTGCGCGCGGGTCACGCTGGCGCCGGGCCGGAAATAGGGCCGGCTGCGGCCGTCGCACGCCTCGCCGGGGTTGCCGCAATTATAACCACTGATGGCGTTGTTGGCCGCGGCCCGCTCGACAAACTGATAGTACGGGCTGGTCGTGGGCACATCGGCAAAAGTGCGACTGCTCGGCATGCCGTCCGACCAGTTGCTGGCGTTAGCGATCATCTTGGCGAACTGGCCGCGGTTCACATTCGCGTTCGGGCGGAAGTAGGGCCGGTTCGCGCCGTCGCATGGCTCGCTGGGGCTGCCGCACGCATAGCCGCTCACAACGTTGTTCGCCACGCCGATAGCGATCCAATTATAGAAGGGGTGGGTCACGGGCACATCGGCGAAGTCGGGTGTACCCGGCACCGATGCGCTCAGCCCGGTCGCGATCACAATCGTCTTCATAATCTGCCCGCGCGTCATCGCGTTATACGGGCGGAAAGTGCCGTCTGCGTAGCCGGAGAGTGCGCCGATTGCGTTCAGGCTGGTCACATAAGGGTAAAACCAGTCGCTGGGGCAGACATCAGAATACTGCGTCCCCGAGCAATTGGCGAGTGGCGCGGTCGTGCCGGCCGCCTGCGCCGTGGTTCCCTTGAGTCCCAGGCCGGCCAGCAGCAGCACGACCAGCAGCGGAACGATCTTCCAGTGCTTCCATAGATAGGACGTAGGGGTGGCACGCTGCGGATTCAGGTGACGGGTCGAGATGCGGATACTCATCATTTGGCAATACCTCATAGCTGCAAATTGTGCCAAGTTAATAAGACGACTTCTTGGTACAAGGCCAACAGTACGGTGTTCCGAAAAAGGGAATCACGACCAAGCAAGGCTCGGTTAACACACGCGGGCATTGTGGCATAGTTGCCCCGCATCCCGCTATGGCAAAATACTCCTAGGAGGGGGCTAGATGAGGTCCTAGAACCGTATTAGGCCGGATCTATATGTGGCTTCTTATAAACTTTGTTCCCAGGCCAAGTACCCGCTTTCAGATACAACCCCGGCGCACTCAGGCGTGATTTCTTGGCAAACGGCCCGTGGAGTCATAGCCACATTAACAGCCTGCGCGTTCACGTCAAAATAAGGTATCGGCAGCGGGCCGTCTCACAAAAACGTCAATCGCGGCCAACCCGCCCGGAATTATCCGAAAACACGACAAACAAGCACCGCCTGCCCTATTTCGGCGGGCCACACGGATAGAGAATTCAGAGGTGCACTTGGCGCTCAGTATGCTGCGTGGAGAGGAGGACGTCTATGGATGCGGGGCGAACACGAACCCGCCCGGCACCTGTAACTGCAGGCAGCGGGCGGGTCGGCGAAGTAGGTTGGCGGGGACGGCTACTGGTTGCGGTTCTGCAAGCGCGTGGTTTTGGCATAATGCAGCGCCTTGCGCTTGATCTGCCCGAAGCCGCGCTGCGCCTCGGTGCTGTCGGCGTCCAGGGCTTGCGCCTCGGCCTGGGCCATGGGCGAAGCCGGAGCGGCGGCGCGCAGGTAGGTGGCCGCCTGGGCCAGCGTGGCCGCGCTTTGTGCGTACTGGCCCGCGGCATCATAGCGCAAGGCTTCCTCACGCGCCCGCGCCACCTGGAGCAGGGCCACCTCCTCGACCACGCTCGTGTCCGCCGCCTCGGCAGCGCAGGCCGCCGGACTCGCATAGGTGAACACGGCCTCGCCGCTCTGTATGGTGCGCGTTTCGCCGCTGTCCACGTCGAGATAGCTCAGGCGCACGCCCACCGGTAGCGTCACACCCTCCCGGCCTGAAGGGACGGCCAGCTTGAACAC
>JAICKM010000159.1 GCA_025927935.1 Chloroflexia bacterium
GAGGCCACCGGGACGCCGGTGCGGATCTCGCCGCCCAGGTCGCGCAGGTAGGCGGCCAGGGCATCGGCGATCTGCTGCGCGCCGCCGCGCGGCATGGGCCAGCCCACGACATGGCCCAGCAGGCCGAGCACCAGACCGAACGCGGCGCTGACCGGCTGCTCCAGCGGCAGGAACGAGTGCGCGGCCATCCCGGCGAACAGGGCGCGCGCCTGGTTGCCCCGGAAGGCGCGCTCGGCCAGCAGGCGGGCGGGCAGCAGCGCCAGGAGGCCGAAGCGGGCCAGCGCGAGGGGGTGGCGCGGCAGCCCCAGCGGCCCCAGGATGCTGCCCTCGATGCGCGCCCAGTCCCGCGCCAGCGGCGCCATGAGCCGGCGGTAGGCCGCTTTGTCCAGGCCGAGCGTGGCGGCGGTGCGGTCGATGGCGCGGTCGAGCACGGCCACGGTGCCGTCGTCCAGAGGGTGGGCCAGCGCGGCGGGCGGCTCGATCCATTCCAGGCCGTACTCGGCCAGCGGCAGGTCGCGGAAGAAGGGCGAGCCGCGCGCCAGCGGGTGGATGGCCGAGCAGATGTCATGCGTGAAGCCGGGCAGGGTCAATGCCGCCGAGCGCGTGCCGCCGCCCACCGTCGCGCGGGCTTCAAGCACCAACACCGAGCGCCCGGCACGCGCCAGGGTGATGGCGGCGGCCAGCCCGTTCGGCCCCGCCCCCACGACCACGGCATCATACGCATAGGTTTTGCTCATGCCCCGCCCCTCACCAATATGCGTGCCGCCGCTGTTGCCGAACGCCCCAGGCCGCGCAGGCGGCCTTCGTGCTCGTTGCCCGCCCGTTCACGGGCCGGGCGCTGCCGCTTGTATTGCCGCGGCCAACGGCGTAAGATGGGCTTAGACCGCGCCACAGAGAAGGAGACTCCCATGCCCACACCGCGCTTGATTCTCGCCGGGGGCGGCGGCGCGCCCGACTCGCAACCTCTCGACGCCCTGTTCGCCGGCTGGATCGGGCCGGGCGGGCGGATGCTGTACCTGCCCGTCGCCACGGGCAACGTGGCGGGCTACCGCGACGACCTGGCCTGGGTGTCGGCCATCTTCCGCCCGCGCGGCGTGGGGGCCATCGCGATGTGGACCCACCTGGCCGGGCGCGATGCCGGGCAACTGACCGACTTCGACGGCATTTATATCGGCGGGGGCAACACGTTCCACCTGCTGGACCTGCTGCGGCGCACCGGCTTTGACCGCCTGCTGCGCGACTTCATCGCCGCGGGCGGCGCGGTCTACGGCGGCAGCGCGGGGGCCATCATCCTGGGCCGCGACATCGGCCCCGCCGCGCACATCGATCCCAACACCGCCGGCCTCCGCAATACACACGGCCTCGACCTGCTGGGCGGCTACGCCGTCTGGTGCCACTACGCCGCCAACGACGACGCCCCCCGCATCCGCGCCTACATCGCCGCCACCGGCATCCCCGTCCTGGCCCTCACCGAGCGCGCGGGCTTGCGCGTGGAAGGCCCGCACATCGAGGCGGCGGGCTACGACTCCTGCGTGCGCTACACGGCGGCGGGCGCGCACGAGGTCGCCGTGGGCGAGCAAGTGTCGGATCCCGTGAAGTAAAGTGAATACGATGGACGATACGGAAACGTTATTCGCTTATCTGACGGCCGGCGACTTGATGGCTGCCGGGCAGTTGCTGGCGCGCGAACCGGCGTTGATTGACGCCCGCGACGCCCAAGCGTGGACTCCCCCGCATTATGTGGCGGATCGCGGATGGCTGGATCTCATGACGTGGCTCATAGCGCACGGCGCCGATGTCCATGCGGTTACGAATGAAGGCGAAACGCCGCTGTTTTTCGCGGCGAACCCGGCCAAGGTGGACGGCAACACTGCTGCCTGTATCCGCATGCTTCTTGCGGCGGGGGCCGATATCAACCACCGCAATGGCAAGGGCTGGACGCCACTGCATGACGCTGCGTTCTATGGCGAGGTGGCGGAGTCGGCGGTACTGCTGGATCTCGGCGCGGCGGTTGACGCCCGCGGGGCGCGTGGCGAGACGCCGTTGCATCTGGCCGCCGGCTGCGGGTTAGCGGGCGAGGTGGCGCTTCTGCTGGCACGCGGGGCGGAAGTCAATGCGCGGGCCGTGGACGGCTTTACGCCGCTGCATTACGTGGTGGGGGCCAATATCATGCCTCATACGCTTACATACTACCTGGAAACCGCCAACACCTTGCTGGCGGCCGGGGTGGATCTCACGGCGCGGACCCACGACGGGCAGACGCCGCTGATGCTGGCCCGCCGGCAGATCGCGTACCCGGAACTGGCCGCGCTCCTGATTGGGCACGGGGCGGCGGAGTAACAATTGTCATTCTGAGCGCAGCGAAGAATCTCGTTCTGGTTCGCCCCCGACGAGACTCTTCGCTGCGCTCAGAGTGACAAGGATGACTAGAACTGCTACTTGGGAAGGGAGACCGTAGCATGGACGATCCGACGCAGCGCTTTTCGCGGCGGGTGGACAACTATGTGAAATACCGGCCCGGCTATCCGCCCGCCGTGCTGGACCTGTTGCAACGGGCGTGCGGCCTGACGCCGGAGGCCATGATCGCCGATATCGGGGCCGGGACCGGGCTGCTGGCCGAACTGTTCCTGGCCCACGGCAACCGGGTGCTGGGCGTGGAGCCGAATCGCGAGATGCGCGAGGCCGGGGCGCGGCTCCTGGCCCGCTATCCCGGCTATCAGGCGGTGGACGGACGCGCCGAGGCGACCACGCTGCCGGATGCCGGCGTGGATTTTGTCACCGCGGGGCAGGCGTTCCATTGGTTCGACCCGGCGGGCGCGCGAGCGGAGTTCCAGCGCATCTTGCGGCCCGGCGGTTGGGTGGCGCTGGTGTGGAATATGCGGCAGACGGACTCCACGCCGTTCCTGGCGGGCTTTGAAGCCCTGCTGCGCGCCCATGTGCCCGCCTATCCCGCCCAGCAAGACGAGGGCGGCACGCAGGACAGCATTCAGGCGCTGTTTGGCCCGACGCCCTGGCAGGTGGCGCGCTTCGCCAACGCGCAGCACTTCGACCTGGCCGGGCTGGAGGGCCGGCTGCTCTCGTCCTCCTACGCGCCCGACCCCGGCGATCCCCTGTACGCCCCGCTGATGGCCGCCCTGGCCCGCCTCTTCGCCGCCCACGCCGCCAACGGCCAGGTCACGCTGGAATACGCCACCGAGGTCTATTACGGGCGGCTGGACTGAGGCGCGGAGCGGCAGGCCGGCGTCAAACCGGCCCCTACCGTGGGGCGCCAGGCCGGTTTGACGCCGTCCCCTACCGCGCGGTATGGGCAGCAGGCCGGTTTGAAACTGGCCCCTACAAGGCAAAATGACGGTGGCCGGCTATCAGGGTGTCAGTTCCCCCTTCCCGCACCGGGCTTTCAAGGGTAGGTATTTAGGCGGCCAGGGCCTCCCTGGCGGCGAGATCGATGATGTGTAAGGGCGTCGCCGGCTCCCGCGTTGGCCACGGCTCCGGCCAGAAGTTGCCCATCGCCACTACGACCCCACTGACTACCCCCGCCAGGATCCGTACCACCCCCCGGCGGAAACAACTCAGCAACCGCGCTTGGCTGCGCCCTTTACACGCCCGTCGCGCGATGTGGAGCGCCGGTAACGCCTCTAACCCGCTCCCCGCCGCCGTCGCTTCCGCCTCCCCGCCCACGCTCACCACCCATAAGGTCGCTACCGCCAGCGCTAACCAGTGCCGTTCCACCCGTCCGGGATCGCGTAGTTTGGTCTGTTCCCCGTGCCACCCGCCCCGTTTGAGGTCCTTGAACCCCGCCTCGATCCCACTGCGCAACCCATACCACGCCGCCTCCGCCACGTCCACCGGCAGATCGGTCACGATCAACCACGGGTCGGCATATCCTTCGTCCCAGCGGGCCACTAACGTACATGGCAACTGCCCCTCCTCATTCTTGAAACATGTCACCGCCCCGCTCCAGGCCGTGCCCGGCTGCGGCAACAGGGTGCGCAAGTCGTGCCAGTGCGCTTGCGCGGCGCGGCGGAAGTAGCCCTGGCGTTGAATGCGCAAGAACGGGTGCCAGCCGTTGGCGACGATGCGCTTAAACAACCAGCGCGCGTACAGCGCCCGGTCGGCCAGCACCAGCACGGTCCAGCCCGCCGGCAGCACGTCATCCAACTCCTCTAACAGCGCCAGCCAATGGGGTTTCCAGGCCCCCTTGCGGTTGCCGGCGACCACCGTCCAGGCCACGGGGATGGCGCTGCCGCGATAGACGACACTACAGGCGAGCACCGTGCAGCGATCGCCGAGCATGGTGGCATCCAGCACCAGGGCCAGATGGGCATCACTGGCCGGCCAGTAGGTCAGCACCCAGCGCAGCAGCGGGGCAAAACAGGCGCGCACATCCACCGCCACCCGCTTGGCGCCCTTTTTGGCGCTAGCTTCATAGGTCCACTCGCGCAAGCGTTGGCGGACGGTGGCCTCGGACTGACCCCAGACGCTAGCGAGCAGGGCGCCGACGGCGGTGCGCCCGGCGGATTGGGTGAGGATCATCGCCCAACTCCAAGCGGCGAGCACGACGAGTTGAGGGCGCGAGAGGTGCGGCAAATGCATTGACACGGTAGCGGTCCAGGCCGATAATGATTCGGGACGAGACATGGCATCCTCCTGTGGTGATAAGGTGTGTAAGACCGCTATCATAGCAAAAAGAGACCTGTCTCGTCACTCCTTTCTGACCTGTGCCCCCCGAGAGGCCAAATACCTACCCTTGAAAGCCCGCCGCGGGGAGGGGCTTTTTCTTTCGCTGTTGTAAGGGCCGGTTGGAAACCGGGGCGTGGCGGTGGTGGCTGTTGTAGGGGAAGGTTTGCAACCGGTCCGTTCCCCGCGCTCTCGCTACCCCAGGCCCAGCACTTCCTGCACGGCGCCACGGAAGGCCGTGACCGTCTGCGCGAAGTCACTTTCCGTGTGCGCGCTACTGACGATGCCGCCCTGACCGCTCATCAGGTCCACCCCGCGGCGGCGCATGGCGTCCTGGAGGGCGGTCTTGAGCGCGGGTGGGTTGGCCCGGCGCAGAGTGAGCACGCCGGCGCTGCCCGGCACGAGCCGGCCCTGGGCATCGGCTCGCGCGCCCTGGTCCAGGAGGATGTGGAAGAGCGAACCCTCGCCATAAACGCAGGAGCCGTCCGCGCCCAGATCGGCCAGCACCCGGTTGAGCGCGACGATCAACCGCTCACCGCCGGCGTTCACTTCGCGCTGGATGTGCCCATCGGCGATGGTCTCCAGCATGGCAACGCCCGCGGCGGCGCTCAGCGGGTTGGCGTTGAAGGTGCCGGGGTGGTTGACCCGGTGGAAGCGGTTCCAGGTAGCGTCGCCCTCCTTGAAGTCGAGCGCGGCCATGATGTCGGCGCGGCCCCCCACGGCCCCGCCCGGCAAGCCCCCGGCCAGGATCTTCGCCAGGGTGGTCAGATCGGGGATCACGCCGGTGACTTCCTGGATGCCGCCGGGCGCGTAGCGGAAGCCGGTCACGACTTCGTCGAAGATCAGCAGCACGCCATAGCGGCGCGTGAGGTCGCGCACGCCCTGGAGGAAGCCGTCGTCCAGCGGGATGACGCCGTAGGAGGCGCCGGTCGGCTCCATGATCACGCAGGCGATGTCGCCGTCGCCGGCCAGGGTCTGCTCCAGCGCGGCCAGGTCGTTGGCCGGGGCGACCACGACCGTGTCGATCATCGCCTGGGGAATGCCCACCGAGGTGGGCACGTCGAACGGCGCCTGGAAGGCGACCGTCATGGTATCGCTCCAGCCGTGGAAGTGGCCCTCGAACTTGAGCATCTTGGTGCGCCCGGTGAAGGCGCGGGCCAGGCGCACGGCCAGCATGTCGGCCTCGGTGCCCGATGAGGTGAACTTGACGCGCTCGGCGGAGGGCACCAGTTGTTGCACCAGTTCGCCCCAGCGCACTTCGACGGCGCTGGAGCCTCCGTAATGGGTACCCTTGCGCATCTGCTCGGTGACGGCGTCGATAATGGCCGGGTAGCCGTGGCCCAGCAGCAAGGAGCCGTGGCCCATCCAGTAGTCGATATATTCGCGTCCATCGACATCCCACTTGTGGCTGCCCGCCGCGTGGTCGATGTAAATGGGACCGGTGCTCGAATAGCGGTTATCGTGGGTGACGCCGCCGGGGAAGACCTGGCGGGCGCGGGCGAACAGTTCGGCGGAGCGGCGCCCGGCCGCCGGGCGGGCGCTCGCCTGTGGGCGATCAAGGCTGACCATGAGATGCCTCACTTCTGGGTACACTGTCATCCATCCATTGTCACTCTGAGCGGAGCGAAGAGTCTCGTGCGGGTACAAGACGGAGATTCTTTGCTGCGCTCAGAATGACAGATTCCGGGTGACAGCCTGCGGATGATAGTGCGCCGATCAGGAAGTGGGCGGGGGGTGCTTCCTCAACGTGCGCATAAGGACGAGCATAAAGGTGGCGCCCGCCACGCCCACCGCGACCAGGATCGCGCCGAGGAACAGTTGCCCGCCCGTCAACCCACCGCCGCTGGTGGGGGTGGGCGCGGGCGTGGGCGTCGGTTTGGGGGCCGCGAGGGGCGCGCGGGCGGGCGCATTCGCGCCGATCTGCTGCGCGGTGCGCGCGGGCGCGGCGCCGTGATCCGCGGCCAGGGCCGCCGGGCCGGCCGCCAGCAAGCAGCACAGCAGCAGCGCCCCGGCCAGGGCCGCCCGGCGCAGCGTCATCGGTTACGTTCCTCCGCGTCGCGCTGAAACGCCCGCAGCAAGGGTGGGATCTCCGGACCGGGGCGCGCCTGCGCCGGCTCGAACGTCGTCAGGAATTGCAGCGCTTCGTGGGCCACCTGCTCCGGCCCCAGGTGGTCGGTCGGCAGGTAGAGATGGCAGTAGGTACGGGCGTGGGCCAGCCGGTGATGTTGATCGTCCAGCATCCGTTGCGTCCAGGTGGGCCGGCGGCGCCGTCGGGCGGTTTCCAGGTGCAGATCGAGATAGATCAACACATCGGGGTTGTGCCGCAACCACATGTAGGGTACATATGAGTGTTCCTGCGACACGCTGCGCGCACGGACGCCCGCCGCGCGCAGCCGCGCTACCAGACTCGATTTGCCCGCCGCGCATGGCCCGACGACGATCACGTCATAATCCGCGACGGGCCGGAGAGGGTTGCCTGCGTTCATTCCTTGGACTCGCTCTACTTGGCCGGGACCCCGGCGGCCCCGCACGCTCATGTTACCCAATGGTCCGCGCATTGTCAAGCCGCCGGGTTTCGTGCTAGAATGGGCTGCGAACACGAATGGAGGCCCGCCCGATCATGGATCCCTTTGCCGCCAACCAAAGCCCCGTCGCAAGCGATACCATGCTCATCGAGGAGTACCCGGAGCCGGTGGCGCGGGCCTGGCAGCGCGTGCTCATCGCCTCACCCCTGCCGTCTTTCCATCACCGGCAACTGCTCGTGGCCGCGGAAACGCTGGCCTACTACCTGGGCGCGGTGGCGATCTCGGCCTATGAACAGTACCAGGCCGAAGGCGGCACCCCCGATCCCGCGCTCAACCGCAGCCTGCGCAACCTGCGCCGCCCCACATTCGGCCAATGGCTGGGCTGGGTGCGCGCGGCGCTGGCCGCCGTGCCCGCCGGGGAGGCGCTCCTGCCCGGCCTGGCCGCGGCCTACGAGACCCCGGACAACGGGATGCTGCTCCTGGGCTATGAGGGGCTGCGCCAGATGATGGTCGTGCAGTTGGGCTATACCGGCGAGTACGGTGTGCGCGACGCCGCGAGTCCCCGGCTGCTGCTGGAACTGATCAACCAGTACCAGTTGCGGCGCGCCAACCACCCGCTGCCCGCCGATTCGGGCTTCGACGAGATGGGCGCAGTCTCGGTCATGGCGCCGGGGCTGCGCGCGGCCCTGGGCCGGCTCGCCCTGCTGGCCGCCTACCCCCTGTTGGGCCTGGTGCGCACGCCCGGCGGAACCAGCGAAGTGTTGCGGCTGCAAGGGCTAAGCCCGCAGCCTGGCTCCGTGGAACTGGACCCCGCCGCCGCCGCGCCGGGCACGCTGCTGCTCGCCAACCCCGACGAACTGCCCATGCTGGTGCTCGACCCCTGGCTGATCTACGTGGAATGCCCGCAGTGCGGCCAGGTGCAGGTGGCTGCTTTCCAGCGCCGCGAGGGCGAGACCTTCCACTATCGGGGCCTCGAATGCGAACATGCCTGGGGCCAGAGCAGCGAACTGCAGCTGGTCGAGGCCGAGGTGGGTACCGTGGGCGGCGAACCCGGCGAGGGCGGTTGGACGCCCGATGTCGCGGGCTTGCCCGTCGAGCAGGTGACGGACGCCCAGGCCGCCTTGTTCGCCGCGCTGGAAGCCGAGTCTAATGCCCTCACCGCCGAGCGCCGGGCGCACCGGGCGGCTGCGGACGCCGCCACGGCGGCCACGGAGGACGAGATCCCGGCCAGCACCGACCCGCAGGATGTCTACCTGGACTTGCTGGAGCAACGCGCCGCCGGGGTGTTGACCCTGGACCAATTGCAGGAGCTTGACGAGGAGCGGGCCGCGGACGCCGAGCGCCGCCGCCGCGCACAGGCTGATACAGAAACGAGGTAGCCGGCTGTGGCCGACATCATCCAGGTGTTGCCTGACGAGACGATAGACGGCCTGGTAGCGAAAGTCACCGCGCTCGCCAGGAGCGGCCCCGGCGAGCCGGTGCTGCTCTGGGTGCCCCGCGGCATCGCCATCCTGCACCAGATGGAAGACTTCCAGGCGCTGAAGGGAGTCATGCGCGGCCAGGGCGTGCAGATCAAGATCCTCTCCCCGGATGCGCGCGTGGTGGGCTTGGGCAAAGTCTTTGGCGTCGAGGCGGAGACGACCAGCCATCTGCCCGGCACCGCGCCGGCGGATGCCACCCGCCCGGCGGCTCCCGTGCCCGCCCCGGCGCCGCCCGCCGCGCCCGCTCTGCCTCCATCTGCCGGCGCGCGGCGACCCAGCACCACGCCACTGCCGCCTGCCGCCGCGCCGCCCGCCGCGCCGCCCGCACCGCCCCGGCGCTCCACCACCTCGCCGCTGCCGTCGCCCGCGCCCGCCGCGCCGCCGGAGGTACCGCCGGGCGTCTCGGAGACCGACTGGCTGCTGGGTGCCGAAGGCAATCTCGACGCCCTGCTGGACGATACCGAACACACCGGCCGGAGCGCCACGCCCCCGCCCGACGTGTTGCTCCCCGGCATGGCCCCGCCGCCCAACGCGCCACCTGTCGAGCCGGTGGTGCCGCCCACGGCCCTGCCGCCGATCACCGGCGCGGAGACCGCGGACACCAACTGGCTCACCGCAGGGCTGGACTTGGAGGCGCTGGCCGCCGAGTCCCTGAACCCCGATGTCCTGTCCGCGCCCCCGCCGGGGGACGCCGCGGGCCGACCCCCGGCGGCCCGGCCCGCCGACCCGTTTGCCGGCGCCCCGGTGCCGCCGCCCGACCTACCTGTCCCGCCATCCGCATCGCCCGCCCGGCCCGCAGCCGCCGATCCCTTTGCCGCCAGCTTCGAGCAAGTCCCGCCGTTTTACATGGACGCCGCGCCGCCGCCCGCGCCGCCGCCCGCGCCGCCTGCGGATTCGTTTAGCCTGAGCGATCTGCTGCAAGCGACGGAGGAAGAGGGCGGTGGCCCACCCATGTCGTTCGCCGATTGGCTGGCCCTGCAAGGCAGCGGCAGCGCGGCCCGCGCGGGCAGCACGGCGCCGCCGCCCCCCGTGGACCTGGATAACCTGCCCGCCTGGATGCGACCGGAGCCGCCCGCTGGCGCGCCGCCATCCCCGTCTGCGGCCCCGGTGTCCGCCGGCCGCAAGGGCGTCTTGCGCTGCCCGCACTGCGGCGAAGAACTGGACAAAGAAGAGATGCTGCGTATGCTCGCCGAAGTCTGGGGCCTCGATTCCTGACCGCGTGGCACCGGCCCATCTTGATTCTGCCAGGCGGCAGGCCGGTTTGAAACCGGCCCCTACACCGCTGGTCGGGCGGCAGGCCGGTTTGAAACCGGCCCCTACACCGCAAAACGACGGAGGGCGTCTAACTGCCGCTTGCCGGCTCCGTCAGTAACTGCCGGATCGCTTGTTCCTGGCCCGCGTAGTCGCCTTCGCCGATGTGCGTGTAGCGGATTTGCCCCTGCTTGTCCACGTAGTAGAAAGCCGGCCAGTAGCCGTTGTTGTAGGCGCTCCAGGTGGTGTATTGCGGATCGAAGGCGACCGGGAAGCGCACGGCGTCTTTCTTCACGGCGTCGCGCACGTTGCCGATCTCGCGCTCAAACGATAGCTCCGGCGTGTGGATGCTCAGCACCGTAAAGCCGGCGTCGTGGTAGCGGTCGTACCAGGCTTTCACGTGCGGCTGCACATGGATGCAGTTGATACAGGCGAAGGTCCAGAAGTGAACCAGCACCACCTGGCCGCGCAGTTGCTTCAGCGTCAGCGGCGCCGAATTGATCCACTCCGTGATTCCGACCGGCTCCACCGCGCGCCCCAGGTTTTGCAGCGCGACGGTGGCGGGCAAATCCGTCTCAACGGGCGCCGGCAGCATCGGAGCGGGTGCCGGTTGCTCCGTTGCCGTGGGGACAACGGCGCCCTTCGCCGGCTGGGCTTGCTCTGCCACTGGCTGGGACTCCTTCTGCATATCCGGTTGCGCGGGCGTCGGGGCTGCGGGCGCGACCGTAGCCGCCGCGATGGCCGGCGCTTCTGCTTGCAGGCCCTGCAACTCTTGTGCGACGGCAGGCTGCTGCTCGATACTGTAGAGCCGGTTGCTCCACTCCGCCGGCAGGGCGTTCGCCACAGCATCCTGCGCGCGCAGATCGAGGTTGAAGAGGATCGCCAGGCAGGCCAGCAGCATCAGGCCGCCGAAGGCGCGCTGCAAGCCGTTCTGCCGGGCGGCCCCGCGCACACGTGCCACCAGCGCCCGGCTGCCGTAGCCGAAGAGCAGCAAGGGCACACCTGCCCCGGTCGCGTAAGCCAGCGCCACGGCGACTGTGACCGGCGAGGCGCCCCCGGTGGCGGCGAGAGCGAGCACCGCGCCCATGATCGGCCCGGCACAGGGCGCCCAGATGAGGCCCAGGCCCGCGCCCAGCACCAGCCCGCCGGCAAAATCGCCGCGCCGGTTGGCGCCACCGGTTACGCGGGCGCCCAAGCGGGCCAGCGGGGCCAACCCTGCCTCCAGGCTCCTGCCCAGGGCCGGCACCAGCAAGGCCAGCCCAAAGCCCGCCAGCGCCAGCACCGCCACCCAGCGCAGCTTATCCGTGGTCAC
>JAICKM010000355.1 GCA_025927935.1 Chloroflexia bacterium
CATTCCCAATACTCACAACTGTATACGTAAACGGCGGCTCCGTTGGCCGTATCGTCGCCGTGCGTGCTTTCAACTACGGCAGAGTCCGTGCCCTGCGTCCTGCCCGGCGGTAACCGCGCTATCGTCCGCGCTAGAAGAGGCTCAGTTGCTTGACTTCCGGTTCCGGCTTCGCCTTTTTGCTGCCCCTGGCCGGGGGCGGTGCTTCGCTTTCCGACGTCTCGCCAGGCGCGGCTCCCGCCTCGGTGGTTGTCTCGGCCACCTCCGCGGCAGGCGCGGCTCCCGCCTCCGCCATGGCGGTCTCTACCGTCTCCGCGGCGGGCGCGCCTTCCGCCGGCTTCGCTTTGGCGGCGCGCGGGCGGCGCGGACGGGCCGGCGGCGCGGCCTCGCTGGGCGCCGCCGGAGCCGCCTCCGCAACGAGCGCATTGTCGTCGCCGGTCACAGGCGCTTCCTCCACTGGGGCCGGCGCATAGACGATCGCTGCCGGTTCTTCGGCCACCGCCTGCGCTCCAGGCTCCGCCGCAGCGATAGGGGCCGGTTCCACGACGACCGCCGGCGCGCCAGCCTCCGCCGTAGCGGCGGGGGCCGGTTCTTCGGCGACCACCGGCTCGATTGGCTCGGCGGCGGGGGCCGGTTCCGCCGGGGCGCTGCCGTTGCGCCGCCCCGCAGCTTTGCGGGTCTTGCCGTTCACCGCGGCCAGGTAGGCAAAGGCATCGGCGGCCTCGGCGGGCGGCGGCGCGGCGGCTTCCGCGTCGGCGGGCGGCGGCGCGACGGGCAACGCGCTGAGATGCTCCTCGACCAGGGCGCTGAAATCGGGCTGGCGGCGCGGCGCGGGCGCCGGGCGCTCGGCGCGCAGCGCGCGGGCCTGCTCCAGCACGGCGGGCAGCTTGCGGAAGTCGTCCTTCAGGCTCTCCCGCCCCCTCGGATCGCGCAGGCCGTAGGCCGGATGCCACATCGTCATCACGATGCGGCCCTCCACCTGGCGCGCCTGCCCGTGGACGCTGCTGATTTTGTCGTTCGGGAAGAACCGGCCCATCGAGAAGCGGCCCAGGGTCACGATCAACACCGGGTCGATGGTGGCGATCTGCCGCTCCAGATAGGGCGCGCAGGCGTCGATCTCGTCGGGCAGCGGGTCGCGGTTTTGCGGTGGCCGGCACTTGACGACGTTGGTAATATACACGTCGGGCCGGCGTAGCCCGGCAATTTCCAGCAACTCATCCAGGAACTGGCCGGCAGGGCCGACAAAGGGCCGGGCCTCGCGGTCCTCATGGAAGCCCGGTCCCTCGCCGATGAACAGCACCTCGGCGCGGTCGTTGCCGTCGCCGGGCACGCCGTTGAGGCGGGTGCGGCAGAGCCGGCAGAGGCGGCAGGTCCGTACCTGCTGGTTCAGACTATCCAGCTTACCCACGCTCGCCTCCGCAATTTAAGAACGCATGTGCCATTACCAGGAAATTATACCCTATCCACCCCCGGCACGCAAGCCGGGATCGGCGCGCGGCCCGCAATCGCCGTTTACTTGCGCCGGGGGCTGTGCTATAATGGCACGGGTGGACAGACCTGGGACGCAAGACGGAACAAAGGAGTGCTCTATGTCGGCCAGCGATTTTTTGCAAGACCTGGGGTTGTTCGAGGGTCTCAGCCGGGAGCAGTTGGACCGGATTGCGGCGGTATGTGTCGAACGCCGTTGCGAACCCGGCGAGGTCATTTTCACCGAATATGCGCGCGGCGACGACATGTTCTTCATCAAGGATGGCATGCTCCTGGTGCAGATCAGCACGCAGACCCAGGCCACCGAGCCGCCCCAGGCGGCCAGCGAACGCCACACCATTGCCCGCCTGATGGCCGGGCAGTATGTCGGCGAGCAGGCGATGGTGGACGACGCCGTGCGCTCGGCGACCGTGGTCAGCGAGGGCAACTCGGTGTTGCTGTCGATCAGCCGCGCCGATATCGAGCGCCTCTGTGAGGAAGACCCGCACCTGGGCTACATCTTCATGCGCAACATCGCTCAGGAACTGTCGTTCAAGCTGCGTAACACGGGCCTTGTCATGCGCGGCGGGCTGTGGAGCAACGAGAGCCACGAGCCGCCCGCCGACAGTGGTTTCGGCTTCGAGCACCCCACCGAGGTCGACTACTAGCGCGTGGATAGCGGGCGGATCTTGCGCGAAGCGGGCCTGCGCCCGCGCAAAGGGCTGGGCCAGAACTTCCTGGTCGATCCCACCGTTCCCACCCGTATCGCCGCCGCCGCCGACCTGGCCCCCGCCGACCGGGTGGTGGAAGTCGGGCCGGGCCTCGGCGTGCTGACCGAGGAACTGGCCCGCCGGCTCGACCCGCAGCAAGGCTGCCTGGTCGCCGTGGAATTGGATGAGTCCCTCCTGCCGTTGCTGCGCGAGCGCATGGCGGCCTACCCGCATTTTCACCTCATGCAAGGCGATGTGCTGGACCTGGCGCCCGCCACCCTGCTGGACGCCTGCGGCACGCCGGACGCACCCTACCGCGTCGTCGCCAATCTGCCGTACTACATCACGTCGGCAGTGCTGCGCCATTTCCTGTCGGCGGCCCAGCCCCCCAACCGGATGGTGGTGATGGTGCAGCGCGAGGTCGCGTTGCGCATCGTGGCCGCGCCGCCCGAAATGAGCCTGCTGGCCGTGAGCGTGCAATTCTACGGCGTGCCGCGCATTGTGCTGCGGGTGCCGCCGGGCGCGTTCCATCCGCCGCCCAAAGTCGAGTCCGCCGTGGTGCGCGTCGATGTCTATCCGCCGGACGCGCGCCCCGTGGCGGTGGCCGACGAAGCCCAGTTTTTTGCCGTGGCGCGCGCCGGGTTCGGCCAGAAGCGCAAGCAACTGGCGAACTCGCTGGCCGACGGTTTGCGCCTGCCCAAGGCTCTGGTGCTGGCCCGGCTGGCCCAGGCCGGAATCGCGGGCACGCGCCGTGCGGAAACGCTGACCCTGGCCGAATGGGCCACCCTGAGTGCGGCCCTGCCCGCCACGTCCGAGGGAGAGACAACCTGACGATGACCACGACCGATTCATTCGAGTTACAGGCGCCGGCCAAGATCAATCTGACGCTCGAAATCCTGGGCCGCCGCCCGGACGGTTACCATAATATCGCCAGCGTGATGCAGGCGGTCAGCCTCTATGACACCCTGACCTTCGAGCACGCGGCGAGCGGCGAGATCGTGGTGGACTGCGCCGATCCCGCGCTCACGGGTAATCCGCAGGACAATCTTGTCTGGCGGGCGGCGCGGTTGCTCCAGCAGGCCCGCGGCGTGCCGGCGGGGGCGCGCATTACGCTGGAGAAAGGCATCCCGGTAGCCGCCGGGCTGGGCGGCGGCAGCAGCGACGCGGCGGCCACGTTGCGTGGCCTCGACCGGCTCTGGAACCTGGGCTTGCAGCCCCGCGAGTTGCAGAACCTGGCCTCGCTGCTGGGGTCCGACGTGACCTTCTTCCTGCACGGCGGTACGGCCCTGGCCGAGGGGCGCGGCGAGCAGGTGACGCCGCTGCGCCCGCTCACGGCTGGCTGGTTTGTGCTGGTCACGCCGCCGCTGGCAACCGGCGATAAAACCAGCCTGGTCTATAACCTGCTACGACCTTACGAGCACACCAACGGTGTGTTGACGCGCCGGTTGGTCGATCTGCTGGCGGCGGGCGACGTGCCGCCTACCACCATGCTGTACAATGGGATGGAAGATGCCGTGTTCCGCGCGTTCGACGCGCTGGACGATGTGCGGCGGCAGGTGGTGGCTGCGGGCGGCGAGTCGGTCCGTGTCACCGGCGCCGGGCCGAGCCTATTTGTTTACTGTCCCACCGAAGACGCGGCGCGCGCCATTGCCACGGTGCTCGCGGCGGATGCGGTGCCGGCCCATGTGGTGCAGCCCGTGGCTGGCCTCGCGGTGTAGTTGGAGAGGTTTTTTAACGTATGCGAATTGGTCCCAATGATCTGGTTCTCGATATCGGCAGCGGCCATAGCCCGCACCCGCGCGCCGATGTGCTCTGCGACCGCTATATCGACGACGACACCGAGCGGGGCGGCTCTATCCGGGCCGACCGCCCGCTGATCGTGGCTGATGCCCACGATCTGCCTTTCAAAGACAAGGCTTTCGATTATGTCGTCACCTCGCACATCATCGAGCACATGGACGACCCGGTGCGCTTTTGCCGCGAGTTGATGCGCGTGGCCCGCGCGGGCCATATTGCCTCGCCCTCCGAGATCGCCGAAAAGCTGTTCTACTGGCCCTTCCACAAGTGGTATGTGAATAAGATCGGCGATACCCTAGTACTGCACCCGAAGAACGACGACCCGAATATCTTCGGCGAGTTGTTCGACTACCTGTACGAGTACAATCCCTGGTATGCGCGGTTCCAGCGCAGCCTGCCCGACCTCTTCTGGATCGAGTACGAGTGGGCGGGCGAGATCAAGATCACCATCCGCCAGGAGTCGCCGCTGGACCTGGAAAGCCCGAAGCGGCTGCGGCGGCTGGTCAAGCCGCGCGAGAACCTGCCCACTATGCTCTACCGCACGGCGGCCAGCATCGGCGAGATGGTGGTGCCGCCCGCGGCGATCCAGGGGCTGCGCTCGCTGCGCCGGGTGAAGCGCAGCCCGGCCCGCCAGATCGACCTGGAGTCGATCCTGGCCTGCCCGCGCTGCCATAGCGCCGTCCAGATCGTGGGCCAGGAAGTGCGCTGCACCAACCCGGACTGCGGCAAGGTCTACCCTATCGAGCGCGGCTTCCCGCACCTGCTGCTCGACCAGGCGCTGCGCGAGCGCCCGCCCGCGCCGCCGCTCCCGCGCAAGCGCTAGGGGTTCTTGCGGCATGATTTAGGCCCGGCCTCGAACTGAGGCCGGGCCTTTTCGTCGGCGCGGGGCGGGCGCTCACGCAGCGCCCCGCGTTCTCATGTCCAGAGGAGCAGCGCCGGACCTTCGGCGCTCCCGCTGCCGGCAGAATCGATCAGCGCGCGAGCGGCGCGTTCGGCTGACTCTGCTGTGGGATATGGACCGCGCGCCTGGGGCAGCCCCTTGAGGCTGTAGCGGTGCAGCAGGCCGTCATGCGGGTTGTCGGCGATGGCGTACCACCCATCGGGGCGGCGGGTGATATACCCGCGCAACTCCCATCCACCGCGCAGTGTGGTGCCCTCGCGGCGCACAACTTCGCGCCAATCCCACTGATAGTAATCGGTATAGTCTGGGGTCATGTGGTTCGGTCTCAATCGGTGTGCCTGCGGCAACAGCACGGGCAAATTGGTCGAAATCAGAGACAATTGTTGTGTCTAAGAACTAAAACGCTTGAAGGCGCGAAAGGTGGCGGTATTCATCGTTTTTGGCAGAAATACGTCTGCCGGTAAGGTAATCATCCGTTGACACCATGCCTGGCGGCTGATAGAATAGCGCCCGTTGGGTCCTGGCGGGCGATCTCATGTGTAGACCGGTCCCCGGCGTGCGCCACACAATGGCGGCAAAGGATGTGGCCGTTTTCCGACATACCCGCATGTGGGGCGACAACCGTACAGCACGGGCGCGTGGTGTATAGCTTTCCGGGCAGTGGAGCCTTGCACGTTGAGGAGAATTCGATGCGGCGCTTTCCCTGGCATATTCGTGGGCTGGTCGTGCTTACCGCCCTGGCCTTCTGGGGCTTATTCCTGGTCACGCAACCTGCGCAGGCTGACCGCTCACCTTCGGTGTTTGCAGACCGGACTCCGCTCCCCGCGCCGGTCTACCAGCACGCCGTGGCCGGCGACGGCACATATTTCTACGTCATCGGCGGACAAGACTGGAACGGTAGCGGGCTTGACACCGTGGCCGATGTCTATCGCTACGACCCGGCGGCCGACAGCTATATGGCGCGCGCTCCCTTGCCGGCCCTATGGCAGAACCTCGCCGCCTGCGCTATGAACGGCAAGATTTATGTGCCGGGCGGGTACAATGTGGCCGGGCAACTCTATGACCGCACGCTGTACATCTACGATATTGCCGCCAACGGCTGGACCACTGGTCCCACACTCCCGGCGCCCGGCTTGATCCGCTATGCCGCCGTCTGCGATGCCGCCGCGAGTAAGCTGTATGTTGTGAGCGGCAGCGACAGTTCGGGCGCTCCCTGGCCTGTCCTCAAGATTTTCGATGTGGCGGCCAATAGCTGGTCGGCGGGCGCATTGCTGCCGGTCGGGCGGAGCGGCGCGCAGGCCGGGCTGATCAACGGCAAGATCTATGTGGCCGGTGGTTTGCTTTCGACCGGGACGGCCACCGGCGACGTGCAGCAGTACAGTATTGCCACGGATAGCTGGAGCGCAGTGGCGCCGATGACCGTGGGCGGGGCGTTTGGCGCGGCGGGCGTCTACAATGGCGCGCTCTATGTTACGGGCGGCAGCAGCGTGGGCACCAACGGCGGCTACCTGAACCGCACCGAACGCTATGATCCAGCAGGCAACGTCTGGGCGGCGCTTGATCCGCTACCTGCGGCGGTCCAATTCACCGGCGGTGCCTTCCTGGGCAATGCGTTCTATGTCGCGGGCGGGCGCACGACCTACAATACGGACGCGCGCTGTCCGGGTCTGGCCTCGTTGGGCGGCATCTGCGACCACACCCAGCAGTTGATCGTGACGCTGCCGGCATCCACAGCGACTCCGCCCATTGTCCCGACACCCACGTCCACCGCTACCCCAACACGCACGGCCACCACGCTGCCGAGCGCCACCCGTACGGCGACCGCCGTACCCAGTACCACCGCCACCGGGACAGCGGCACCGGGCATCACCGCCAGCGCCACAGCGACGGTGGCGGCGACGCCGCCGACTGCGACGGGTACGGCGATCGCGACTGCCGTGAGCAGTCCCACGATCCCAGCCACGGCTACATTCGCCGCATCGAGCGTGACCCCGACAAGCACCGCCAGCCCAGGGCCGGCCGCGTGTGTTGTCGCGTTTACCGATGTGCCGCCAGGGAGCGTGTTCTATCCGTACATTACGTGTCTGGCCTGCCGGGGCATCGTCAGCGGCTACCAGGATGGCACGTTCCGGCCCGCCAATACGCTGAGCCGCGGGCAACTGGCGAAGGTGGTAGCCGGGGGCGCGGGGTTCCCCGACGCGATCCCGGCGACGCGGCAAACCTTTGCCGATGTGCCGCCGGGCCACCCGTTCTGGGTGTACATCGAAACGCTGGCGCTCCACGGGACCATCTCCGGCTACGATTGCGGCGGGGC
>JAICKM010000833.1 GCA_025927935.1 Chloroflexia bacterium
CCCCAGCGCGACGCGATTCGGGCCGTGGACCCCAACCACCTGCTCACCCTGGCCTACAGCAACATCGTGCTGGCGAAGCTCAGCGCCAACCGCCTGCTCGACTTCCAGTCGCCGCACCGCTTCGTCGCCACCGGTATGGCGAACCTCCAGCGCACATTGCAGGTCCTGACCAACCTGCGCACGACGTTCGCCGGGCAGCCGTTCATGCTCGAAGAGTTCGGCTACTCGAACGAAGAGGGGTTGCAGCGCGGCGCTTCGCCGGTGGACCAGTTGGTGACGGCAGACCTGGAAACGGCGGTCTGGCTCTATCTCTACAGCCAGGGCTACGCGGGTGGCGGCAAGTGGATGCTCAACAACTTCCCCACCGGCGACAACGCCTCGCAGAACGCCTACGGGCTGTACGACGATAACTTGCAGCCCAAGATCGCCGCCTACGCGCTCTCGGCGCTGATGCCCTATATGAGCGCCGACCCGCCGCCGGGCACCTTCAGCGACCTCAACGCCGACCAGGCCGGGGGCGTGCGCTTCACCTACAGCGCCCCCAACGCCCGCTTCCTCGGCGGCACCACCTCGCCCGCGCCCGATGTGGTGCAGTATTCGGCCAACGGCAGCTTGCCGCTGCTCGTCTTCCTCACCTGGCAGCGCGATGTCGCCCGGCAGGTCGATGTCTGGACCAGCGGGCCGGGGTCGGTGAGCGTGAATCTGCCCGCGACGCTGGGCCGCATCGGTCCCGACGTGGCCTTGAGCGTGCGCCAGCGGCAGGCCGACGGCACCTGGACCGCGGTGCCCTTCACGCGCAACGGCGACCAGGTGCAAATCGCCGCCGCCGGGCTGCGCACCTATCGGATCACCGCGCCGAGTTCCGCGCTCGACCCGGCGCCGCCATCGAACGTGCCGGGCACGATCTACTTCACCCAGACCCACCACAACCTGGGCGGCGGCTTCCTGGAGTACTGGCGCGCGCATGGCGGCCTGCCCATCTTCGGCTACCCGCTGACCGAAGAGTTTACCGAGGGTGGCTACACGGTGCAATATTTCGAGCGCAACCGCTTCGAGTACCACCCGGAATACGCGGGCACGCCCTACTCGGTGCTATTGGGCCGCCTGGGCGCGACCGTCACGGCGGGGCGCGTCTTCCCGACGATCCCGCCCTTCCCCAACCGGCCGGGCCACGTCTACTTCCCGCCCACCCAGCACTCGCTCAATTCGGGCTTCCTGACCTACTGGCAGGCGCACGGCGGCCTGGCCCAGTTCGGCTACCCCATCTCCGAGGAGATCGCCGAGGTCAGCCCCACCGACGGCCGGACCTACACGGTGCAATACTTCGAGCGCGCCCGCTTCGAGTACCACCCCGAATACGCAGGCACGCCAAGCGAAGTACTGCTGGGCCTGCTGGGTGTGACCGTGCTGCGCGACAAGGGTTGGCTGCCGTGATAGCGGCGAGTCCTAGCCGCAGCGCCGGGCCGGGCACGGAGACGGAAGTTCGCCCCGCCACTCCCACGCGTGTGGACCCGCGCCTGGCCCCCAACTGGCGCGTTCTCCTGCACAACGACGATGTCCACGACATGCTCTACGTCATCCAATCGCTGCTCAAAGCGGTGCCCGGCCTAAAGATCGAGGACGCCACGCGCATCATGCTCGAAGCCCACTTCAAAGGCAAGGGCCTTGTCCGCGTCTGCACCCGCGAAGAAGCCGAGTACTACCAGGACCGCATCCAGTCCTTTGGCCTCGATTGCAGCATCGAACCGGCGGACGAGTAGGCTACTGTTGCTAGAGATCTGTGTTATCTTGTCTATGTGGAGGGCTATGCAGGGCGAGAACCCAAGGAGCCGGACCGCGGCCGCCGGCTAGCTGACGCAATTGGAACCGGCGGCCTGGTCCTTCACTTCCTAGTGTAGCGGGCGCACCTTACCGCGCCGTGAACCGGCTAGCGGCAAGTGACCGCAATCTTGCAAACAAGGGCGCCTTATCAATCTTTACGGAATAGTAAGGTGATCGGTAAGATGCGGGCCGGGCGGGTTTGCGATTTAGCGAGGGTTTATTACACGCCCAACGCGGCGCGGAACTCGGTCAGGTTGGCGAGGCGAGGCAGGGGGCTGTGGCGGTGGCGATCCCAGCGGTCGAGCAGGAAGCCTTGGATGCCGAGGGATGTGGCGGCTTCCACGTTGCGCGGCAGATCGTCCACGAAGCAGGTGGCCGCGGGCGGCAGGTTTGCCGTCTGGAGCGCCAGGTCGAAGATCGCCCGCTGCGGTTTCTCGTGGCCCACGAAGCAGGAATAGAGGCAGGCGTCGAAGTGGCGCTCCAGGTCCAGGTGCTGCATGATGCGCTGCATCGAGGGGAAGGCGTTCGAGATGAGCACCAGGCCGATGCCGTGCGCCCCTAACGCTTCCAGCGTCGGCACCACATCGTCGAACGCCGCGTAGATCTCCACCTGGATCGTGTCCTCGACCAGTTGCTCCACCAACGCCGGGTCGCCGGGGACACCGGCGGCGGCCAGCCACCCGGCGTAGTACGTCCGCCAGTATGCCCACTCTTTGGTATGGTCGTTGACCCAGAGCAGCCCGTTGGCCGCATCGCCCAGCGCATGATGGAACGCCGCCTCGAAGTAGGGCGCCGCTTCCTCCGCCGGGATGGCGCGGCCCGTCGCCTCCTGCACGATGCGCGTGACGCGCGCCCCGGTGGTATAAAAGTCGAGCAGCGTATCGCCCGCGTCAAAAAAGACGGCTTGGTACGGGGACATGCGGTCTCCGGTTACTGCATACTGCGGCGCAGTTCGACAATCTGGTCGCGCAGCAGCGCCGCCTTCTCAAACTCCAGCGCCTTGGCGGCGATCTTCATCTGCGACTCCAACTCCTTGACCAGCCGCGCCCGCTCCTCCTTGGGGATAGCGATCTCGCCGTTGGGCGAGACTTTGTACTCCGGGCTGGCCTCGGCCACGGCGCGCACGCGGTCGGTCAGGTC
>JAICKM010000390.1 GCA_025927935.1 Chloroflexia bacterium
CTCGACGACTACCGCCAGCAATTCGCCGACGGGCGCATGAGCGTGGAAGCCAAGGCCGTGTACGAGGTGCTGCTGGAGCACGGCGCGCTGTCCACGAACGCCATGCGCAAGCTGTCAGGGCTGTTCGGCGGCGGCGAGACGGCCCGGCGCTTCGAGCGCGCGGTGGCCGAGTTGCAGCAGGATCTGAAGATCGTCAAGTGCGGCACCGCCGAGGACAACCGCTGGAAGTACTGCTACGTCTACGACCTGCTGCTGCGCCGCTACCCCGACGTGGCCGAGCGGGCCCGCGGCATCACCACCCGCCAGGCGCGGCAGCAGTTGGTGCTGCGCTACCTGGACAACGTGGCCGCGGCGCCGTTCGCCGGGCTGCAATCGCTGTTCGGCTGGGAGGCCGAGCCGCTGCGCCGCACGGTGGACGAACTCCTGGCGACGGGCCGCCTGCGCGAAGTCGCGATCCCCGACCTGCCCGCCGCGCTGCACAAGCCGCGCAGCCGCAAGCTGAAGGACGCCGCCGCCGCGCCGATCTGGCTGGCGCTCGGCCCGCAGCACGGCCTCTGAGCGCGCGCTCATAAAACACGACAGACATCCGGCGGCGCTACCGGGCCGGTTTCAAACCGGCCCCTACAACGCAAAATGATCGCGGCCGCCTGCCCGCCGGGTCGCTGCCGCGGATGTAGCTTACGACGACAGTTCCCAGAACGGCGAGCGGAAGCCCAACTCGGCCCAGAGCGCCGCCACTTCGTCCGGGGTTTTGCGCCGCCAATCAAAGTCGAGCCGATCCGCATACCAGGCTTGCGCCAGGCGCCATTGTTGCTCCAGCGTGAGGATAGCGCCGCGCGGTTGCCGCCACTGCCGGCACCAGCGATCTATGTGTTCTTCCGACCGGAAGAGCAGCATCGTCTTTCAGGCGAACACCACGTCGTTCCACCAGTCGCGCGGCGGGACCGCGTAGTGGACGACGCCTGGCGCCGCCTGCAACGTGCCGGCTTGCACCTCCAGCGCCATTGCGTATCCGCAACACCCACACGACGTGGCAATGTGCGCGTCCGCTTTGAGCATGGCGGCGATGCCCAGCGCATCCCAGATGCAATTGCCCCACCAGCGGTGTCCGCCGGCCTGCACCGTGAAGGCTGTGGGAATGGCCGAAAACGGCTCCGCCATCAGGACTTCGCCGTTGGCTTGGAGCACCAGGGCGCGTCCCGCGGCGAGTCGTTGATACGCGGCTTGCACATCTGCCACGGGCCGCGCCAGGGCCTGGGCAATCGCATCCATCGCCGGTGCTTGCCCGGTCTGGACAAAGTGGGCATAAACCTGCGCGCGTACCTGCTTGTCGAAGAGCGTGACATCGTCTGTTGGCGGCATATGCTTGCTCCTTTCGCGCTGCATCCGCTGCATTTATTATACAGCGCGGACTCCGGCTCAGGCGAAAGACGGAGCGCGCGTAGGCGTCACGGAGGTTGCATAATGCGCGGGAGTGCGGTATAGTAATCCCATAGGCGTTACGTAGCCGAACGCAGGCAGTGACGGAGAAGAGTAGCCGCAACGCGACCGGGCAGCGAACGAGGGATAGTGCAAGCCTCGAACGGCGGGTGTGGTGAAGGGCGCTCCCGAGCCGGGCGCGGGCTATGCCGAAAGTGGGCGGTCCACGGTGGGCCGTCAAGTAGGGTGGAACCGCGGGAGCCTTCCGGCCTCTCGTCCCTAAGCTGGGGGCGGGGGCTTTTTTATTGCCCTCGCCGATTGATCCAAGTAAAGGAGGATACGGCAATGGAAAACCCGGTTCAACTCGACACCATCGTCTCGCTGGCGAAGCGCCGCGGCTTCGTGTTTCAGTCGTCTGAGATCTACGGCGGCTTCTCCAGCACCTGGGACTACGGCCCCCTGGGCGTGGAATTGAAGCGCAATGTCAAGGCTGCCTGGTGGCGGGCCACCGTGCAGGAGCGCGACGACGTGGTCGGCCTCGATTCGGCCATCCTGATGGCGCCCGCCGTCTGGGAGGCGTCGGGCCACCTGGCGAACTTCACCGACCCGCTGGTGGACTGCAAGCAGTGCAAGATGCGCTTCCGCGCCGACCAGATCGAGGGCCCGCGCTGCCCCAACTGCGGCGGCGAACTGACCGAGGCGCGCAACTTCAACCTGATGTTCAAGACTTTCGTCGGCCCGGTGGAGGAAGACGCCTCGGTGGCCTACCTGCGCCCGGAGACGGCCCAGGGCATCTTCGTCAACTTCCTGAACGTGCAACAGTCGATGCGCCGCAAGCTGCCCTTCGGCATCGCGCAGCAGGGCAAGTCGTTCCGCAACGAGATCACGCCCGGTAACTTCATCTTCCGCACCCGCGAGTTCGAGCAGATGGAGATGGAATACTTCGTGCGGCCCGGCGAGGACGAGATCTGGTACCCGCGCTGGCGCGAGGAGCGCTTCAACTGGTACCTGCGGCTCGGCGTGAACCCGGAGCGGCTGCGCCTGCGCGACCACGAGCAGTCGGAGCTGTCGCACTACTCGAAGGCCACCGCCGATGTCGAGTATCTCTACCCGTGGGGCTGGGGCGAGTTGGAAGGCATCGCCAACCGCACCGATTACGATCTGCGCCAGCACATGGAGCACAGCGGCAAGGATCTGCGCTACCACGACGAAGAGTCGGGCACGCGCTTCCTGCCCTATGTGATCGAGCCGGCGGTGGGCGTGGATCGCGCCGCGCTCGTCTTCCTGTTCGACGCCTACGCCGAGGAGCAGGTGGGCGACAAGAACGACACCCGCGTGGTGTTGCACCTGCACCCGGAACTGGCCCCGATCAAGGTGGCGGTGATGCCGCTGTCCAAGAAGGAGCCGCTGACCAACCTGGCCCACGACATCCACCGCACCATCCGCAAGCACTGGATGACCCAGTACGACGAGACGGGCGGCGCCATCGGCAAGCGCTACCGCCGCCAGGACGAGATCGGCACGCCGCTCTGCGTGACGGTGGACTTCGACAGCCTGGAAGACCACGCCGTGACCATCCGCGAGCGCGACTCCATGGCCCAGGTCCGCGTGCCGATTGCGGATCTGGTGCCCGCGCTGCGCGAAAAGCTCGGCTTCTAATCGCGGCAGGCAGAGGAGGGCGCCCGGCACGTTTCGTGCGGGCGTCCTCTTTTTTGTCGCACGGGACAGAGGATGGCCGTGTCACTCTGAGCGGCGCGAAGAGTCTCGTTGATCCGGCGGCGGGCCGGTTTCAAACCGGCTCCTACAGCGGCGTCGCCGGCGCGGCGGCGTGTCACTCTGAGCGGAGCGAAGAGTCTCGTCGCATGGGAGCCGTGTCACTCTGAGCGGAGCGAAAAGTCTCGTCTAATCCGGGCAAGGAGCAACTACTATGACTACTACGGATAGCAACAGCGCCCGCCCGCCCATCGTCGTCTACAGCGGGCCGCTGTGCAGCGGCTGCGACGAAGTCAAGGCGTACCTGGCTGGGCACGACCTGCCCTACGAGGAGCGGAACATTCGCGGCGACATCGAAACAATGATCGAGTTTCGGCGCAAGGGCTACGACATTCTGCCCGTGATCGAGGTGGGCGATCAGGTGATCAGCGAGTACGAGTCGGTGGCGCAGGTGGAAGCGGCCTTGCTGGCCGCGGGCTACCTGAGCTAAACCGCCAGGAGACGTAGGCGATGGTCGAAGATCCGCAGCTTGTGTACACACTGCCGGGTATGGATCAAGTGCCGGTGCGCAAGGATGTGCCCTACAAGACCGTAGACGGCGAGTCCCTCTTGCTGGATGTCTACACCCCGCCGCGGTTGGCGCCCGGCGCGACGAGGCCCGCCGTGCTCTTCGTCCATGGTGACGGCCCGCCCGCCATGCTGCGCCACGCCAAGGATTGGGGCCAGTACACCGGCTGGGGCCAACTGGCCGCCCGGTCGGGCCTGGTGGGCATCACCTTTAATCACCGCTCCTCCGAGGGCTGGACGAAGTTGCCCCAGGCGGCCGGGGATATTGCCGGCCTGATCGCCTTTGTGCGGCGGGAAGCGCCGGATCTCGGCCTCGACGCGGATCGGCTCTGCGTCTGGATCGGCTCGGCGGGCGGCCCGGCCGGACTGGCCCCGTTGTTGCGTGACCCACCGCCATTCCTGCGGGGCCTGGTCGCTTACTATACTGTCATGGACTTGCAGGGGCTGTCAGGCTATGTCGATTTGCCGCCGCATGTCACGCCCGATCTCCTGCGTGAGTTTTCGCCGGTGTCCCAGGTGCCCGCCGGCCCCGAGTCCTGCCCGCCGCTATTCATCGCGCGCGCCGGGCTGGATCGCGCCGCGATCAACGAATCGATTGACGTCTTTATCCAGACCGCCCTGACCCGCAATCTCCACCTGGACGTGATGAACCATCCCACCGGCCGGCACGGGTTCGACGTGCTGGACACCGATGCCCGCTCGGGGGAGATCATCCGGCGGACCCTGGAGTTCATGACGCACCACCTGGATGCTGCCGGCTAACCGCGTTCGCACCGGAAAGCAAAACGCGGGGCCGGTCCAGCGACCGGCCCCGCGTGCTTATGCCTATTAGTGCAGCATCTTCTTGAGGAACTGCCCGGTGTGGCTGGCCGCCACCTGGGCCACCTGCTCCGGTGTGCCCTCGGCGATGACTTCGCCGCCGCCGTCGCCCCCTTCGGGACCCAGGTCGATGATCCAGTCCGCCGTCTTGATCACGTCCAGGTTGTGCTCGATGACCAGCACCGAGTTGCCCGCGTCGGTCAGCCGTTGCAACACATCGAGCAGCCGCTTCACATCGGCGAAGTGCAGGCCGGTGGTCGGCTCGTCCAGGATATAGATCGTCTTGCCGGTGGCCCGCCGCGACAGCTCGGTCGCCAGCTTCACGCGCTGGGCCTCGCCGCCCGACAGCGTCGTGGCCGGCTGGCCCAGGTGGATATAGCCCAGGCCCACGTCGTTCAACGTCGCCAGCTTGCTGCGGATGGCCGGGATATGCTCGAAGAACTCCAGCGCTTCCTCCACGGTCATGTTCAGCACGTCGGCGATGCTCTTGCCCTTGTAGCGGATCTCCAGGGCCTCGCGGTTGTAGCGCTGGCCGTGGCAGACTTCGCAGGGCACGTAGACCGCGGGCAGGAACTGCATCTCGATCTCGATGATGCCTTCGCCCCGGCAGGCTTCGCAGCGCCCGCCCTTCACGTTGAACGAGAAGCGCCCGCTGGTGTAGCCGCGCAGCTTGGCCTCCGGCACCTTGGCGAACACCTCGCGGATGGACGTGAACATGCCGGTGTAGGTGGCCGGGTTGGAGCGCGGCGTGCGCCCGATGGGCGACTGGTCGATCTCGATCACTTTGTCCAGGTGCTCGATGCCCGCTACCTGGCCATGGCTGCCCGGCTTCTCCTTGGCGCGGTTCAGCTTGCGCGCCAGTTCGCGGTACAGGATGTCGGTGACGAGCGTGGACTTGCCCGACCCCGACACGCCGGTGACGCAGACGAACTTGCCCAGCGGGAACTTGACGCTGATGTTCTTCAGGTTGTTCTCGTTGGCGCCGCGCACTTCCAGCGCGCGGCCGTTGCCCTTGCGCCGCTCTTGCGGCACGGGGATCTGGTCCACGCCCGACAGGAAGCGGCCGGTGGCCGAGTCCGGGTTCGCCAGGATGTCGGCCAGGGTGCCCTGGGCCACGATATGCCCGCCGTGCTCCCCGGCGCCCGGCCCGATGTCGACGATCCAGTCCGCCGTGCGCATGGTGTCTTCGTCGTGCTCGACCACCAGCAGCGTGTTGCCCAGGTCGCGCAGCCGTACCAGCGTCTTGATCAGCCGGGCGTTGTCGCGCTGGTGCAGGCCGATGGACGGCTCGTCCAGGATATAGATGACGCCCATCAGGCTGGAGCCGATCTGCGTCGCCAGGCGGATGCGCTGCGCTTCGCCGCCGGCCAGCGTCGCCGCGGCCCGGTCGATGGTCAGGTACTCCAGGCCCACGTCTTTGAGGAAGCCCAGCCGGGCGCGGATCTCCTTGAGGATCTGGTAGGCGATCAGGCTCTCGCGCTCGGTCAGCACGGGGTGGCCGTTGCGGCCCGGCGCGTCCGGGTCGCCGGCCAGCAGGCTCGCCCACTCCAGCGCCTTGCGCACCGACATATGCGACACATCGACGATGTTGCGGTCATGCACCGTCACGCCCAGGCTCTCCGGCTTGAGCCGTTTGCCGCCACAGGTGGGGCAGGGGCGGTTGCTCATATAGGCTTCCAGTTCCTGCCGGATGGCGTCGGACGTGCTGTCGCGGTGGCGCCGCTTTACCCAGGGGATCAAGCCCTCGAAGGTGGTGTCGTAGGTGCGGGCATGGCCGCTGGTCGTCTTGTGCTTGACGTGGATCGTCTCGTTGCCCGTGCCGTACAGCACGATCTTGCGCTGGGCCTCGGTCAGATCCTTCCAGGGGGTGGTCATATGGAAGCCGTACCGCTGCGCGATGGCCTCTAGTAGCTCCAAATAATAGCCCTCACCGCTCAATACCGCCCGCGACCAGGGACCGAGTGCGCCGTCGGCCAGGCCCAACTCTTCGTCGGTCACGACCAGTTCGGGGTCCGGGTCCAGCATGGTGCCCAGGCCGGTGCAGGTGGGGCAGGCGCCGTGCGGGCTGTTGAAGGAGAAGGTGCGCGGCTCGATCTCGCCCA
>JAICKM010000018.1 GCA_025927935.1 Chloroflexia bacterium
CCCGGTCGCACTGTTGCGCGTGCAAGCCGGTTGCGCGCCAATGGGCACACTGCCGCTGCTCGTGGTCACCAGGCGGGCGCCGTGGTTCTGGTAATAGCCCAGCCGGTACAGCCGCCAGGTCAGCGACGTGCCGGTGGCCTTCACATACAGGTTGATCGGGTCGCCCGCGTTGACGCTGGTCGCTCCGGCATAAGCCCCCAGACGCGCATTGTCGAAATTGCCCAGGTCGGCCAGGTCATCTACGCCGGGCAACGCGTTCTCCGCGGCGATGCGGCTGCTGGCAGGCCGGGCCGGCCCGCCGGCGGCGTGCGCTGACGGTGCTCCCCGCCCCGCCACCAACGGCCCCAGCATCAGCAGCAGAGCTGTCAAGACGAACAGGAGTGTTCCACCCATGAACCGTCTGGCGGTTCGGCGCGGCGGTGCAGCCATAGGAGCGCCCTTTCTGCGGTAGCGTGCGGAATATCAAAGCGATGGAAATAGACCCAGTGAGGAGTATGACCTGATTATTATAGCACGAGTTGATATGGTTGCGACAATAATCAATTCTTTCTATACCGTAACTTCTCGCCCAAGAAACTCCATCTATTTGCTAAGAACTCACTGTGCGGTCGACGTTGGCCTGCGTCCCAGACCGGCGCGGGCGCGATCAAGCCTTTGCGGGAACACAAACTCCCCTTATCCCAGTCTAGCTGAATTGGCATGCTTCCTGCTTTAGAGCGTATTATCCGCAGAGGACCAGGCGCCGAACCGCAAACTGCTGCGGACAACCCGAGATTAACCCAAGAGTGAAATCCACGGTAGGAGTGACGAAGATGAAGCGCTGTATGCAGATGCAGTCCCGCCCGTTAACCCTGGCCGAAGTGTGCGAGGCCATTACCAACGGGCGCGTCCCGTCCGAAATCGAGGATGGCTATTACAAAGTGACCCGGCGGGCCCTGCGCCAACTCGAGCGCCCTGCGGATACGCGCGTTACCCTGAGCAAGGAGCGCCCGGCGGATCTCGCCGGATAAACGCCCGATCCCCGGCGCAAAGCAATGGCCTCCGTCCGCCTGGACGTGAGGCTTTTTATTTACCCCGGCCATGTCCGGCGACCTGTGGCCTGGTCGCCGGGCCGTGACTCCTGAGCAAAGAGTGAGCATCCTTTGGGCTGGCAACTGAGCATCCCCGCGCGCTATCCTAGAAACAACAGGACTGGTCGAGCCTGGCAACCTGTCAGTGATACTGGAGAGTCCCACCCCAAGGAGGTTAATCCCATGTCCCCCGAAGAGAGCAAAGCCCTGATCCGCCACATCTACGAGGATTGCTTAAGCGCCCACGATCTTGGTAAGATCGACGAGTATTTCGCCCCCGATTATGTGGACCATGCCCCCGGCACGCCCGGCCCCATGGATCGCGAAGCCTTCAAGCAATACATCGGCATGTATTTCGCGGCCTTCCCCGATGGCCGCTTTACCATCGAGGATATCGTGGTCGAAGGCGATAAGGCGGCCTGGCGCGAGACGTTCACGGGCACCCACCAGGGCGACCTCATGGGTATCCCGCCCACCGGCAAGCAAGTGCATATCGACGGCATCAGCTATGGTCGCATGCGGGATGGCAAGGCGCTGGAACATTGGGGTTCCGGTGATAACCTCGGCATGCTCCAGCAACTCGGCGTCATCCCCATGATGGGCGCGGCCCCCACCGGCGCGGGCGCCTGATCCGCGCCCGCCTCCTCCCGGTCCTGGCGCGCCGCGCAGCGCGTCAGGACCACCCCACCCTATCGCCCATTCGCTACCGCATCCCGCATCCATCCCTCGTCCTACTGACCCCTAACCCCCGCCCACTATTCGCGCAGCGGTGCGTAAGCACACCCCTCGTCCTTGACACGCCTCCAGCCCGCGCTTATAATGCGAAGGAACCGAATAGCCAAACGCCTTGATCAGGACGAGTAACGGAGCGCGCGCAGCAGAGAGGCCCGGCCCCGGCTGCAAGCCGGGCTTGTAGCGCCCCCGCGAACACCCCCTGAGAGCAGCCGGACGAACGCGGCCCGCCGCCGCCGGTAGCCCGCGCCGGGTGGCCCCGTTAGCGGCCCCACGAAGACGCTGCCCCCTGTTCCGGCGGCGTGAAATCGGGTGGAACCACGTGAGCCTCGCCTCTCGTCCCGTTGTTCGGGCGAGAGGCGTTTTTTAGTGCTGAGTGCTGAGTGCTGAGTACGATGCGTACGGTCAGTGATTAAGGCTCAGTAGAACGAGTGCTGCGTGATAATGAGTGGTCAACGGTGCGTAGCATAAGCAGCTGTTCGCGCAGCGGTGTGTAGTACATGGCTGTTCGCGCAGCGGTGCGTAGCACAGGGCTAAAGGAGCGTTGTATGAGCCACACGGGTATCGATAAAGAGAACGAGATCGACTACGGACCGCATCCGTTTGCCGTTGACGATAATGAGAGCGAAGCGGCCTATCTGGCCCGCATGCGTCACTCCACCGCCCACCTGATGGCCGGGGCGGTGCTGAAAATCTTCCCCGATGCCAAGCTCGCTATCGGCCCGGCCATCGAGGATGGCTTCTATTATGACTTCGACCTGCCCCGCCCGCTGACCCCCGAAGATCTGGAGCAGATCGAGCGCCACATGGCTGAGGACAAGGCCGCGAACTACAAGTTCGAGTATGCCGTCCTCAGCCGCGCCCAGGCGCTGGAGATGTTCAAGGACCAGCCCTACAAGGTCGAACTGATCGAGGGCCTGCCCGAAGACGCCACCATCTCCATCTACCGCGACGGCCCGTTCGTGGATCTCTGCCGCGGCCCGCACGTCGCCGGGACGGGCGAGATCGGCGCCTTCAAGCTGGTCAACATCGCCGGAGCCTACTGGCGCGGCGACGAGAAACGCCCCATGCTCCAGCGCATCTACGGCACGGCCTGGCGCAACGACGACGACCTGGCCGCCTATGTTCATCGCATCGAGGAAGCCGCCCGCCGCGACCACCGCAAGCTGGGCAAAGAACTGGACCTCTTCTCGATCCACGAGGAGGCGGGCGCGGGCCTGATCTACTGGCACCCCAAGGGCGGCCTCATGCGTGTTCTCGCCGAGAACTACTGGCGCGATGCCCACCTGAAGGGCGGCTACGACATCGTCTTCTCGCCGCACGTGGGCCGCGCCTGGCTCTGGGAGACCAGCGGCCACCTCGGCTTCTACCGCGAGAACATGTACCCGCCCATGGAGATGGACAACCAGGAGTTCTTCGTCAAGCCGATGAACTGCCCGTTCCATATCATGATGTATAAGACCAAGCGCCGCTCCTACCGTGAGTTGCCGCTGCGCTGGGCCGAGCTGGGCACCGTCTATCGCTACGAGCGCTCCGGCGTGCTTCATGGCTTGCTGCGCGTCCGCGGCTTCACTCAGGACGACGCCCACCTCTTCTGCCGCCCCGACCAGATGCACGACGAGGTGCTGCGCGTGGTCGACTTCTCGCTGGAGGTCTTGCGCACGTTCGGCTTCAATGAATACGAGATCTACCTGTCCACCCGCCCCGAAAAATCCGTGGGCGATCCTGAGCAGTGGGCCACCGCCGAGGAGGCGCTGCGCGAGGCGTTGCAGGAGCGCGGCCTGCCCTTCGAGATCGATGCTGGGGGCGGCGCCTTCTACGGCCCCAAGATCGATATGAAGATCAAGGACAGCCTGGGCCGCGCCTGGCAGTGTACCACCATCCAGTTTGACTTCAACATGCCCGCGCGCTTCGATATGACCTATGTCGGCGAGGACGGCAAGGAGCACCGGCCCTACATGATCCACCGCGCCCTGCTCGGCTCGATGGAGCGCTTCTTCGGCTGCCTCATCGAACACTACGCCGGGGCGTTTCCGCTCTGGCTCAGCCCGGTGCAGGCCGTGATCATCCCGATCTCCGATGTCAAGCACATGGCCTATGCCGAGCAGGTGGTCGCCCAGTTCCAGGCGGCGGGCCTGCGCGCCGAGATCGACGCGAGCAAAGAGCGCATGGGGGCCAAGATCCGCCAGGCGCAGTTGCAGAAGGTGCCCTATATGATTATAATCGGCGACAAAGAGCGCGACGCGGGCACCGTCAGCGTCCGCCTGCGCAGCGGCGACGACCTAGGCGCCCAATCCGTCGCGGCGCTCATCGCCCGCATGACCGACGAAGTCGCCCGCAAGGCTTAGCAGGCGGCCACCGGATGCCGCAGGTAGGGGCCGGTTTCAAATCGGCCTGGCATGCCAGGTGGCGGGGCCGCTACTGTGTTAGTCGTCATCACTGGTCATTCTGAGCGGAGCGAAGAATCTCCGTCTTGTAGCCCAACGGACGAGACTCTGAGCGGAGCGAAGAGTGACAACTGCCGTGTGCCGGCCTGCTCTGCCGGGGAACGTGCTAATGGTACAAAGATTGCTGCTAAGAGGGCGGCAACGGTCGCACATTTAGCAGAAGGAGTCCATCTGTGAGTGTAATCACCAAGACCCTGAAGTTTACGGGCGGGACCCTGTTGGGGTTGGGCATTGGCGCGGTGACGGCCCTGCTGCTGACCCCCCAATCCGGCGAGATCAACCGCGCCCAGCTACAGGCCCGCCTCAACGAAATCCTGGATGCGGGGCGCCGCGCGCAACACGCGACCGAAGACGAACTCCAGGCCCGCTGGGAAGCGCAGGTCCATGAGCCAAAGAAATCCGGCGAGGAGCAGACCGTGGTCAACAAGCCGGTGATCAAAGCCGAACAAGAAGCCGAGCGCCTGCGCGAGAAGCAAGAACAGGCCCGCAAAGAAGCCGAGAAGCATCTGGAAAAAGCCGGCAAGGAACTCGACAAAGCGCGCACCAAACTCTAGCCCGCCCGCGCGCAACCGTCTCGCGAACTCCCGCCCAGCCTGGTGGGAGTTCGCGCTTTCTATCGCGCCGCCGCTGCTGTAGGGGCCGGTTTCAAACCGGCCCGCGCTGCTCGTTGCGCCGCTTTCGCGTAGGGACTCGTTTCAAACCGCCCCCACCCGATGCGCCCGCTCAGCGCCACCGGCAGTGCCAGGCCCGCCAGGAGGCGGGCGCGCCCGTTGGCCCAATGCGAATCTCCGTCCATAGATCTTCCCCCCCCACGTAGGGGCCGGTCGAATGCCGCCCGGTGCGACATAGCTCCACTATAGCGCGCAGTTGTGAAGCCCTTATGAAGATTTGCCGAAGTGGCGGCCACATCCCGGTCCCGTGTGTTGCGCCGGACGCCTGGTTTTTGTTAGACTAGCCCTGCACCGGCGTTACCCCGCCTGCTTGCTTTGCGGACGCGCGCCCCGCACTCACCGGGAAAGACCTCCTCTCCCGTGTGGCGAGCACTGCAGGCGATCCGAATTCCCAGTCGTAAATCGAATGGAGACCTGTTTCATGTCCGTAACTTCCCGACCAGCGCGCCCCTTATCCTGGCGGACGGGTGTGCTGGTGGTGGGTCTGCTCGTCGTCCTGGGGTTGAATGTCGCCACCTTGCTGCAAACCCCGCCCCCCTTTGTCGATGAGGGTCTCTACGGTGGGTGGGCCTGGGCCTGGCTGCACACCGGCCATCCCTTCGGCATGCCCGCGACCGACGCTTTCAAGCGCTATGACTATTATCCATGGACTGGGGTGGCCTTGTATGCCCTCAGTATGGCCGTCTTCGGCGCCCATCTCGTCGCGTTGCGGATCGTGAGCCTGCTGTTCGGCCTCGTGCTGTTGGGGGTGACTTATGTCCTCGGCGCGCGCCTCATCGGCCCGCGGGGCGGCCTGTTCGCGGCGGGTATCCTGGCTTTTACCCCCTCTTTCGTGTATTCCAGCCACCTGGCGCGCGTAGACATTATGGCCGCCACTTGCGGGTTTGGCGCGCTGGCGCTTTATCTTTCCGACCCGGTGGCGCGCCAGGTGCCACGCGCCGCGCTGGCCGGTCTCTTAATCGGCAGCGCGCTGGTGATGCACCCCAATGCCGTGATATATGCGCCCGTCATTTTCGCCCTCTATCTGCTCGACTACGGGCGCCGGGTGCTGCGCCGGCCCGGCTTCTGGGGCTTTGCCGGCGGCCTGGGCGCCGGGGTGATCCTGTTCCTGGCCTCCCAGATCCTGCCGTGGGCCGACCCGGCGGCTGTGCTGGCCCGGCTGGGGACCATGGCCGGGCGCACGCCGCCCATGTTCCGCCTGGACCCCGCCGTGTGGCTCGAATCGCTTACGGGCACGGGCGTCTTGCTGGTGGTGGGCCTCACCTTCTGGCTCTTCCTCCTGGCGACTGCTGTTGTCGTGCTGGGGCGGACGCCAACCGTCGCCGCCCGCCGCCTGCTGGTGATCCTGGGCGGCCTGCTGCTGGAATCCGTGCTGGTATTCAGCATCCATCCCATTCATTATGCCATCCTGGTGGTGCCGGCGGCAGCGTTGGTTATCGCCGCCTGGCTCGACGAGTGGGCGGCGCGCTCCTGGCAACCGGGCCTGGCGACGTATGTCCGGCTGGCGCTGACCGGCGGGCTGATTGCCGCCGCCGGGATCAGCGCCTGGACCGTGATCCCACGCCAGGACCCCGCCGCCTACGAGTCGGCGTTGGCCGCGATTCGGGCCGCCGTCGCGCCGGGAGGCGCCGTGCTGGGCACCACCGCTTACTGGTTCGCCGTGCCCGATCACCCCTACTTTTACTGGGAACAGCCCGGCTACTATCGCTTGAACCATCCCGGCGCCACGTTTCTCGACAGTCTCACGGCTATGCACCCGGACGTGGTGGTGACGGACGGCGTCCTGGTCCCGTCCATCGTCGACGATGTCGAGCAACTGCCGCCCGACATCCGCTTTCTGTACATTCCCCGCGCCGAGCTAACCCGCTTCCTGACCACGCAGGGCCAATTGGTCGCCACCCGGCCCATCGGTGCGCTGGGCACCGTGCGCATCTACAAGATCCACTGGCCGTGAGTGTTGCCTTGGTGCGCTAACGAAAGAACCGCCACGCCAGCGCGCGACCTGTCTCCTGGCAGGGTACGCTTCCCGATATGGACATTATAGGTAGAGGCCCCGGATCTCACCACCCACGGAGGAATCTGCCTATGCCCGAAGACACCGCAACCCCCGCCGCGGATTCCCGCGGCGCCGTCCGCGAGCGCACAACCGCCGACCGTCGCGCCCGTCTGCTCACGCGCGCCCGGCGGCGGCGGGAGGTGGCCCGCCTGTTGCTCGCCCGCCGCCCCATCCGCGCCATCGCCGCCGAACTCGGCGTCTCCCTCAAAACCGTGAATGCCGACACCAGCGCCATCCGCGTGGAATGGCAAGCGGCCATGCACGCCGACTTTGCCACCCTTCGCGCCCAGGAGGCCGCCGCCCTCAACGCCGATGAAGACCTCTGGCGCACCAAACTGACCGCCACCCTCGCCGCCGATGACATCCTCGGCGCGCTCCGCATCTATGACCGTATCGCCACCATCTGGGAACGCCGCGTCCGCCTCCTGCGGTTGCATATGCCGCCCGATCCCCAGGCTGCCTGGATCGCCGAACTCGACGCCATGCTCCTTCGCGCGGAGCAGGAAGCCGAGGCGGCGCGCGCCGCCCTGCCTCCGGCCGCCACCGGCCTGCCCAACCAGTGGGTCGAAACTCCCGCCGAACCATCCGCATCGTAAACCAGGCCGCCAAACGACACAGGCGCCGCTGTGCATCAACAGCGGCGTCTGTGTATTGTCCGGTCCTTTGCCGGTTTCTTAGCTCTCCGCGCTGGTCAGGGCGCGGCTCGCCACCTCGTCTTGCAGGCGGGCGATTAGCGCGTCCACCGGGATCGCGCCCAGGTCCGCGCCGCTGCGCAGCCGCACGCTGACCGTGCCCGCGTCGCGCTCCTTGTCGCCCACCACCAGCATGTAGGGCACCTTCTGCAACTGGGCCTGGCGGATTTTGGCGCCCATGCGCTCGTTGCTGTCGTCCAGTTCCACGCGCAGACGGACCGCCTTCAGCCGGGCGCGCACTTCCTCCGCATACGCCAGGTGCTTCACGCTGGAGATCGGGATGACCACCGCCTGCACCGGGCTGAGCCACAGCGGGAACGCCCCCGCCAGGTGCTCGATCAGGATGCCCAGGAACCGCTCCAGCGAGCCGTAGATCACCCGGTGGATCACCACCGGCGTCTGCTGGTGGCCCTCCTTGTCCACGTACACGCAGCCAAAGCGGCGCGGCTGTTGGAAGTCCAACTGGATCGTGCCCATCTGCCACGACCGGCCCAGCGCATCCTCCATCAGGATGTCGATCTTCGGTCCATAGAACGCTCCGTCGCCCGGCTCGATCAGGTAGTTGCCTGGTCCCGCGTGCTGGTCCAGGATGCGCGTCAGTGTCGCCTCGGCCTTGTCCCACGTCTCGATATCGCCGATGAACTTCGCCGGGCGCGTACCCATCCGCAGCATATACTTCAGCCCGAAGATCGAGTAGAAGCGGTCGGCGATGTCCAGAATCCGCGCGAACTCCGCCTCCAACTGGTCTTCGGCCAGGAAGATGTGCGCGTCGTCCTGCTGGATCTTCTGCACGCGCAACAGGCCGTGCAGCGTGCCCGACCGCTCGTGGCGATGCAGCACGTCGCAGTCGGCCAGGCGCAGCGGCAGGTCGCGGTAGCTGCGCGTCTTCAGCTTGAACACCACCATCGCGTTCGGGCAGTTCATCGGCTTGACGCCATACGTCACGTTCTCGTCCACCGGGATCAGGAACATATTCTCCTTGTAGTGATCCCAATGCCCCGACGTTTCCCACAGGCTCTTATCGTTGATTAGCGGCGCCGAGATCTCCTGATAGCCGCGGTCTTCATGCTCCACCCGCCAGAAGTTGATCAGCTCCGTCAGCACCTTGAAGCCCTTGGGCAGCCAGTAGGGCATCCCCGGCGCCGTGGGGTCGAAGTGGAACAACTCCAGTTCCTTGCCCAGCTTGCGGTGGTCGCGCTTCTCGGCCTCGGCCCGCCGCCACAGATACTGGTCCAACGCTTCTTGCGACGGGAAAGCCGTGCCGTAGATGCGCTGCAACATGGGCCGGCGCTCGTCGCCGCGCCAGTAGGCCCCGGCCACGGTGAGCAGCTTGAACGCCCCGACGGCGCCTGTGCTTGGCACATGCGGCCCCCGGCACAGGTCGCGGAAGTGCCCATGCTGGTATGTCGAGATCGTTGCATCCTCCGGCAGATTCTCGATCAGTTCGACCTTGTACGGCTGGTCTTTAAACAGGTCCAATGCCTCGGCCCGGCTCACCACGGCATACTGGTAGGGGTAGTTCGCCGCCTGGTCCGCCGCCATCCCCGCCTCGATCTCCGCCAGGTCGTCCGGCGTCAGCGTCCGCGGCAAGTCGAAGTCATAATAGAAGCCATCCTCGATGGCCGGCCCGATGCCGAACCGCGCCTCCGGGAACATCTTCAACACCGCCCCGGCCATCAGGTGCGCCGCCGAATGGCGCATCCGCGCCAGCCGCGCCGCCTCCGACTCCGGCCCTTCCGCCGCCACCGGGTGCGGCGCGTAATCCAGTTCCAAGTCGCTCATCTATCATCTCCTTTTAGCCGTCCGCGCGGCAAATAAAAAACCCCTCATCCCAGTACGGGACGAGAGGCTCAAGCTCACGTGGTTCCACCCGATTGCACGCCGCCGGGCAGGCCGGGGCGCCTCATCGCGGCCGCTAACGGGGCCAACCGTCCATCGACTACTCGCGGCCAAAGCCGCTTTTGCCGGGCCGTTCCCAGGGGGTTTTCGTGGGGGCGTGGACCGACCCGGCTTGCAGCCGGCGACCGGGTCTCTCTGGGGGCGCCCGCCCGTACTCGTCCTGTTCGCGACGTTTGCGCTATCGGATTGTGCGGCTATTATACCGCCCCATCCCGCCTCATTGCAACCGCCGAAAGACCGAATGCAGGGACCAATTGGCCCAGGTGCGGGGGCGCTCTTTCCCTGAAAGGCTACGAATCGCCGGGAGCCGGGCCAATGTGTGATATAATGAGCCGCGACAACGGCCCAGGGACTCGCCTTCCGGCGGGTCCGGCCCGGCCCGCGTCACGGGACCCGGAGGCTACGGGACCCTGCTATGGATGCGATGACCGGAGTCATATGCTGCATAACTCCGCTAAAGGACCAATGATTCTGGTTGCAGACGATAGCCGGGATGTCCGGCGTAATCTGCAAAAGCTGCTGGAATACCACGGCTGCCGGGTCTGCACCGCGGACGACGGCCAGGAGGCGTTGGACGCGATACGCCGCCACCCGCCCGACCTGGTGCTGCTCGACGTGAACATGCCCCGGCTGGATGGCCTCGCCACGGTCCGCTTGCTCAAAGCCGACCGCGACGTTCGCCATATTCCCGTGATCTTGCTCACCGCCCTCAGCGGCGTCGAGTCCCTGCTGCACGGCCTTGATGCCGGCGCCGACGAATTCCTCGCCAAACCCGTGGACGAGCCGGAACTGCTGGCCCGCGTCCGTTCGCTGCTGCGTATCAAGCAGCAGCATGACCGCCTGCGCGACTATCAGGACCGTCTGGCCCAGCTTTTGCGCATCAGCGAACAGTTGCTGACCCGCCTGGAGCCGCACCAGCTCCTGAGCGCCATCGTCGACCTGGCGACCGCGCATCTGGGCTTCCGCCGCTGCATCGTGACTGTGCTGGACCCGCAGACCGGCATCCTCAAGGTGGGCGCGGTGGCCGGGGTGAGCGACCGCAAAACCGTCACCGCCCTGACGCGCACCACCTACCGCTGGGCCGCCGTCCAGGCCCTGCTCCGCCCGGAATACCGCATCAGCGAGTCCTACCTGATCCCGGACGAGACGCCTGTCCGCAACCGCCGCAACGGCCACAAGCCCGCGACCCCGGTGGGCAACGAGTGGCGGCCACAGGACAACTTGCTCGTCCCTTTGCGCGCTGCGGGCGGCACGCTCTACGGCTTCCTCTCGTTCGATACGCCCCACGACGGCCTGCGCCCCGGCGTTGAGCAGATCCAACTGCTGGAGTTGTTCGCCCACCAGGCGGCGGGCGCCATGCAAAACGCCCAGCTTTACGCCGACCTGCACCACCAGTACGCTCGCTATGTCGGCCCCGTGGTCGCCGCGCAACTGACTGCGCGCACCGCCGCCGGGCCGCCCGCGCCGCCGGTGGAGCAAGACCTGGTGGTGCTGTTTTCCGATCTGCGCGGCTTTACCGCCCTCAGCGAGGGGCTGAGTCCGCAGGAGCTGGTCAACGAGGTGCTCAACCCCTATTTCTCGCACATGACCGACGTAATCGTCGCCTACGACGGCATGGTCGACAAGTTCCTCGGCGACGGCATCATGGCCCTGTTCGGTGTGCCGCAGAAGCGCGGCGACGAAGCGGCGCGCGCCATCACCGCCGCGCTGGCGATGCAGGAGGCTTTCCAACCCCTGCAAGCCGAGTGGCACGCTCGCCTGGGCCGCGACATCGGCATGGGTATCGGGCTGGCCTCCGGCAAGGCCATCGTCGGCAGCATCGGCTCAGCGCACCGCATGGAGTACACGGCCATCGGCAGCGTGGTCAATCTCGCCAGCCGCGTCACCGACCTCACGCCCACCGGCCAGGTCTGGGCCACCGCCGAGCTGAAGTTGCTGGCCGAGACCTATCTGCTGGCCCATCCCGACGCCGGTCCGCGCTACCCGATCACCTTCCGCCCCCTCATGCCCACCACCATCAAGGGCACCGGCGGCATGCAATCCCTCTACGTCTGCCTCGTCAACACCTGACGAGTGCTGAGCGGCGACGAGTGCGCCCTGGTCCGCCGTCCTGCTCACCCCACCGCACCGCGCACCCGTCACGCATTGCACTCACCGTTCGTGTTCACTCAACTGATCACTGCCCGCTGCCTGCCGCCCGCCCCTGTGGTATAATATGGGGAATCGGTCGGACACTCGGAATGTTGCGGTTTATGCCGGAGCGGTGTAGATCGCGCTATCTTAATCAAAGGAGCTTAGATAGCACGTATGGAGACGGTAGTACACGGACCAGGGGCCGGTAATGATGCCGTGCCCGATATTTATCTCGATCATGCGGCCACTACGCCCGTCCACCCCGACGTAGTCCAGGCCATGCTGCCCTTCTTTACCGAGCGGGCGGGCAATCCGTCGAGCGTGCATCACCGCGGGCGGGCCGCCAACCAGGGCCTGGAGTCGGCGCGGCGCGCCGTGGCCGGGGTGCTGGGCTGCCGCCCGCGCGAGATCGTGTTCACCGGCGGCGGCAGCGAGGCCGATAACCTGGCCCTGAAGGGCGCCGCCTACGCCCACCGCATGGCCGGCCACGCCACGTCGCACATCATCTCCATCCCCATTGAGCACCACGCCATCGGCCACACGCTCGACTTCCTGGAGACGCAGGGCTTCGCCGTCACCCAGGTGCCGGTGGACAGCACGGGCCGCGTCAGCGTGGCCGGCATCGCGCGGGCGATCCGCCCCGATACCTGCCTGATCACAGTCATGTACGCCAACAACGAGGTCGGCACGATCCAGCCGATTGCCGAGATCGGGGCGCTGGCCCGCCGGCACGGCATCTTGTTCCATACCGACGCGGTGCAGGCGGGCGGCGCCCTGCCCATGCGCGTGGCCGACCTGAATGTGGACCTCCTGTCGCTCTCGGCGCACAAGTTCCATGGCCCCAAGGGTGTGGGCGTGCTCTATGTGCGCACCGGCACGAAGATCTTCCCCATTCTGCACGGCGGTGGGCAGGAGCACAGCCTGCGCGCGGGCACCGAGAACGTGCCGGGCATCGTCGGGCTGGCCGCTGCGCTCACCCGCGCCCACGCCATGCGCGAGCAGGAGGTGGCCCACGTCACCGCGCTGCGCGACCGGCTAATCGCGGGCATCCAGGCGCGCATTCCCGATGCCCATCTCCAGGGCCACCCAACCGAGCGCCTGCCCAACAATGCCGCCTTTTGCTTCGCGGGCTGTAGCGGCGAGGATATGCTGTTGATGCTGGACCTGGCGGGCATCTGCGCGTCCAGCGGCTCGGCCTGTAACGCCGGGTCCACCCAGCCCAGCCATGTGCTGACCGCTATCGGCACGCCGCTCGACCTGGCCCGCGGCTCCCTCCGCCTGACTCTCGGCGCGGAGAACACCGCCGCCGAGATCGACTATACCATCGACACGCTGGAGCGCATCGTCCATGAGTTGCGCACCCACCGCCCGCACGGCGCCGCCGAGTCCCCCCCGGCCCCTGCCGTGGTGGGCAGCACCGCCTAGCCGCATACGCTGCCCGTTCCCGGCATTGCGATCAGAACAAAGCCACCTTGCCCCGGCTGGTGGCTTTGTTTTTGGCCGGTAGCCAATCCGGGTCAGGGTGCGGGTCAGGGCCGGGTTCAAACCGGCCTGGCGAGTGCCTGTTGCACCGATTAATTGACATAACAACGAAGGAGACAACTGTGAAAGCCGAGCAGTTTTCCGCGCAAATGGTGGAGATCATGGCCTTGCCCCCGGCGGAGCGCCATGAGCGCATGGCCGCGTTGCACACCAGCATTGTCACCGTTTACCGCGCGGCGGTGGAGGCGCTGACCGAGGAACAGGCCACGCGCATCGTGTCTAGCGGGGCGGAGACGCGCACCGTGGCCCAGGTGGTCGGCCATATCGCCGAATGGGAGCGCTTCGCGATCCTGGGCGCGGGCGATATGCTGGCCGGGCTGACCCACCCGCGCATGGTGACGAGCATCGCGGGCTACTACGAACCCGATGGTCAGGCGCCCGTGTTGGACACCATCGACGCTTTTAACGCCTATCAAGCGGCCAAGCACGCCGCGTGGCCCTGGACGCGCATCCAGGCGCTGGCGCTGGACACCGCGACCACGGTGCACGCGCTCTTCACCGAGCCGCGCTTGCTGTCGGCGGCGCGCCTGGAGGCGACCGAACCCTTCCGCAAGCGGCTGGAAGACGGCACACGCATTCGCAATATCACGATGGGCTGGAACCTGTGGATGACCGTGCTGGAGCACGAGGCCGTGGAGCACGCCGAGGCGCTGGGCATGGTCGGCGGCGCATGAGTTTTTCGCCTGCGCGCTACTCTGCCGGTTCCGGCAGCGACGGTTGCTCGGCGGGCAGGGGCGGTAGGTCGCTCAGGCTGCCCAGGCCGAAGTGGCGCAGGAAGGCCAGCGTGGTGCTGAAGAGGATCGGGTGCCCTGCCGTGTCCAGCCGCCCGCTCTCGGCGATCAGGCCGCGGTTCAGCAGCGTGTTGATCACGCCGCTGCAATCGACGCCGCGCAACTGCTCCACCTGCGCGCGCGTGACCGGCTGGCGGTAGGCGATGATGGCGAGGGTTTCGAGCGCCGGGGCCGAGAGGCGGGTGCCGGCCTCGTAACCGAAGTAGCGCTCCAACTCCGGCCCCATCTCCGGCGCAGTCACCAGTTGGACCTGGTTGGTCAACCGTTGCAGGCGGATGCCGCGGCGCCCGGCGCGCAGATCGGCGGCCAGGTGCTCCAGCGCCGCGTCCAGCCGCGCCGCCGACGCGCCGAGGCCCTTGCGTAGTGCGTCGAGGGCCTGCGGTTCCGGCGCGGCAAACAGCACCGCTTCGACGGCGCGCGCCAGCTCGGCGATGCCTTCATCGTCGCGGCGCGGTTCGGGGCTGGGGCTTTCGCTCGCGTCCATCACATTCCCATCCGGTATCGGTAGGCTGCCCGCCGGTGGGCGGCGGGGCGCCTCATTATACACTACCACGCGGCGCGGTGACGAGGATCGCAGCCGGCCCGTCCGATGACCACACTACCCATCGCATGTTAGTCCTATTTTTTGCATCCTCGCGGCGCCCTGTCGTGGTTTACACTTGGTGTATCAGCACGCAAACCGGTCACGTTTATTTCTTTACCGTGCCCGATTCTTATAGAATTGTAATCATCCCAGTAAGCCGGAGTGTAAGGTTCATCCCCTATAATGAAACCACGCTGCCTCGTACCAGGTGTAACGGTGAGTGGCGTGTGGAGCGAAACGGCAAACCTATCGTAAGGTAGGGGCGCAAAGCCACGGGTCCAGTTGCTGGATAGCCGGGTTACCGTCTCAGTAATACCGCAGGGTGTTCCTGCCTGAGATCCGCAACCCGACTCTATACGGAGTCGGGTTTTTGTTGGGCGTGTCACATCCGAGATCCTCGTTACAGCACTGGAGGCATAGATATATGGGTATTCGTCACTATCCTGGGTGGCGTGGCGTGCTCGGCCTGGCTGTTCTCATCCCGGCGCTAAGCGCCAGTCTCCTCCTGGTACCCCCAGCGTCTGCGAAAGCCGCTATCTGCCGCACTGATCCGCTTGTGCATCTCTCTAATGGCACGGTGGTTCAGATCGTCGCCGAGGCCGATCCCAGCAGTATACAATCGATCACCTACACGCTGCATGTCCCCCCGGGTTTGAGCATCACCGAGGTCGAATACATGGGCGATGTCTCGCCGGAGAACGAGCAACTGCTGTTTGTCGACGACGCCAAAGACCATCACTACAAGACAGAAACCGTCGTCGAAGCGGACGGCAAGGATGTACAAGTGACGGCTATCGTCACAATCGGCGACAAGACCAAATCGGCGCACGGCCATCCCCATAGCCTCATCAAGACTGACCTGGATGTCCACTAGCGCCATGCTGGGTCTCACCACAGGGTAATACACAATGCAGATCGCGGGCAGCCATATCCTCAGACAGCCGGGCGTGGGGATCGTCACCGGCATCCTCGCCGGCGCCGCTGCTGTCGCCACCTGGATCGCGCAGCCCCGTCTCTGGCCGCCGGGGCTGGGGCTGTCCACGCTGCTGCTTGCCGCAAGCCTGATCGCGGCGATCATCCTGGCCTATCAGTTCCCAATCCATGTCCATTACCGGCTGAAGATCGAGCCTTCCAGTGTACCGATCTACCTGCTGGCGGTGCTGTTGCCGCCCGCTTCGGCGATCACCGCCGTGGGATTCGCGGTGCTGCTGGCCGAAGTACGGGTGCGGGCGCAACGGGGTTCCTATCCTAGCGATATTGCAACCCAGGTGGGCCGCATGATGATCGCCGTGTTGCTGACCGCGCTCATCCCGGCGGCCTTCCCGGTGAGCGCGTGGGGTCTGCTCACCCTGGCGCCCGCCGCTCTGGTCTTGTGGGTACTGGAGAGCCTGACCGTCCCATTGCAGCTTACGCCCATCACCGGGGAGCCGCCCCGCCAGATTATTCGGGAGTACGTGCGGCAGGCTGGGGCGGCGGAAGGCGCGCAATATCTCATCGGCATCCTGGGAGCGGTCGCCATGATCCAGCAGCCGTTGAGTTTGCTGTTCCTGGTACTCCCGACGATGCTGATCCAGCGGGCCTTCAAAAGCGTGCGCGAGATGAACGACGGCACGCAGCAGATGCTGGAAAGCCTGGCCGATACGGTGGATCTGCGCGACATGTACACCGGCGGCCATTCGCGCCGCGTCACCGAGTTGTGCGCCGGGATCTTACGCGAGTTGCCGATGGAAGGCCCAGACGCCGATCTGATTTTGACGGCGGCCCGGCTCCACGATATCGGCAAGATCGGCGTGCCCGACGCGGTATTGCACAAGGCGGGCCCTCTGACCGCTGAAGAACGGGCCGTGATGGAAACTCACGCCGCGCGGGGCGCCGAGTTGTTGCAGCGTTACGCCAACTTCACGCGCGGCGTGGCCGTGGTTCGCCATCATCATGAACGCTGGGACGGCCAGGGCTATCCGGATCGGCTGCGCGGGACGGAGATCCCGCTTGGCGCGCGAGTGGTGGCCGTAGCCGACAGCTTCGACGCCATGACCAGCGACCGCCCCTACCGCCAGGGGATGCCGGCCCAGCAGGCCCTCGACATTCTGCGCGCGGGGCGTGGCCGGCAGTGGGACACTGCCGTAGTCGATGCCTTCCTGCGCAGCATCGCCGATCGTGTGCCGGCCCCCGTCGAGTCTCCACTCCCGCAGGTCGCTGCCAACCCGGCGCTGCGGGAGCCGGGCGCATCAGCCGTCATCAGCGCCTAGCCGCGCTTGAGCGGGTCCTGCCGGTGGGCGTGCGGAACGGCGCGTTTCGCGGCGGCTCGCCGGCCTGTCCGTCTTGCCTGTAGGCGCCCGTTGCCCACCGGCGCGACCCGCTCCTGTCCTGGGGGCGGAGGACGATGACCTCACCGGGGGAATGCAGCGCCCGGCGTATGAAAAATTACGAATTTGTAACCAGCATGGTAAGCGGCAGTGTAAGGTTGGTCGCGTATACTATTACTAGTGCAAGTTCCACCACCTTTTGGGGTGCCGCTGCGCGACCGCCGCGCAGCACTCACTGGTCGTTAGCGCGTTCACCGCCCATTAGCGTGCTGGAATTTGCACAAAGCCATCCTACATGGTGGCGCATACTTAACAACGCTGAACGAAACGGCAAACCCATCGCGAGGTGGGGGCGCAAAGCCACGGGTCCAGTTGCTGGATAGCCGGGTTACCGAACTCAGATGGATGCAGTACTCGGACCAACTGAGATCGCGAACCCCCGGCTCTCCCTGGAGAGCCGGGGGTTTTTGTTGGTCAGCGTCGCCCGAATCTAGAATTGCAGGACGCATCGGGCGGCGCGTGGGGGCGCGAGAGGATGCACAAATGAGACAATTAGCCAACTGGCGACTACCTAGACGTGGTGATGTCCTGCTGCGAGTGTTGGCGCTGCTGGCGCTACTGGTGCCGCTGCTGGTGCTCGCGCCCGCTACCCCCGCGGCGGCCATGCGTGCGGAGCCGGCCCTGCTGGCTGCGGCGGCGGCGCCGGCTGGAACACGCCTGCAGGTCATCGTCCAGAAGGCGACGCACGACGCCCAGCCGGAGAACCTCGTGACCCGGCTGGGTGGGCGCGTGACCAAGGATCTGCAGATCATCAACGCCTTCGCTGCTGACCTACCCGCGGTGGCGGTGCCCGAACTGGCCCAGGACTCCGGCGTGCGCTGGATCTCGCTCGATGCTCCGGTCAAGGGAGCGGCGGCCGGCGAGACGACCTTCACCACCTGGGCCACCGAACCCGGAGTTGTGCCCGGCGTCACCAAGGCGGCCACGTTTAACACGCTGCCCATCGTCGCGGGCAGCTACATCTGGTTCAACAGCACGGTCAGCCCGAGCGTGCGCGGGCCGGGGCCGGTGACCGTCTACTTCGACAACGGGGCCATTCAATATACGGGGTATGGCCTGAACCTCAGCCTCAGCATTCCGGGCGCGGCCATCACCTTCGACCCGGCGGCCACGACCGCCACCACCACGTTTGACTCCGACAACGACCGCTGGGTCACGCGCGTGCCCGCCAATACGCCGGGCAATATCTTCGCCACGGGCCTGGGGTTGCAGGTGCCGGTGACGCTGCCCGGCGGCATCGCGCCGGTCTCGATCACTGGACGGCTGACCACGGACACCCCCGGTATGAGCGTCAACTGGAAGTGGGGCGCGGCGGTTTATGCTCAGTTCAGCACCGATATCAACGTGCTGAACGTCAAGCCGATTGACGGCACCACCGGGAGCGCCTATAAGAACAGCGACCCGGCGGGCACGCCGGAAACCTACAAAGCGGCGCTGGCGCCTGGCGCTTTGAGCGGGGGCGGCACCAATTACACCGGCAGCAGCGGAATCGTCACCACCACGCCGGCCCAGGTCTTCACCAATGTGCCGGCCCTAACCGACTCGGCGCCGGGACCGAACGGCACTTTTGCCGTGGGCCGCAACATGCGCATGGCGGTCGGCGGGTTCAGCGCCGAGGTCAGCCCCGGTAACGCCATCAGCCGGGTGGAGGCGGTGTTGCAAGCCTATGTGCCGGCGCCGCTGGGCGACACGGAAGATCCGTCCCTGCTGCTGAGCGTGGGCGGGCAGACCGCCGCGCCCATCGTCGTCGATCACCATGCTTTCGACGCGGTTGCCGGCGCGCCCAACGCGGGTCCCGTCTACGTCGATATTACCGCGAGCCGCGCTTGGAGCTGGGCCGACTTCGATAATGGCCTGGAGCTAATCATCGACGCGCAGGCGCTGAAGGCTCCCCACGCCATCTACTACGACGCGGTGGGGCTGCGCGTGACCAGCAGCCCCGGCGCCGACAGCACCGGCGGCACGGCTCCCACATCCCTCCCGGCGACGACGGTGGGGTTGACCACCCCCGCCAACGCATTTCCCAGCGCCGTGCGCGCTAACGCCCTCTGGAATGAGCCGCCCGCCAAACTGCAAGGCCAGGGCATGACCGTAGCCGTGATCGACAGCGGCATCTTTCGCACCAAGGACCTCGGCAAGCGGGTGATCGGCAGCGACAACTTCAACCATGGCGAACACGATTCGGTCGACTCCTACGGGCACGGCACCTTTGTTGCTGGCATCATCGCCGGCGACGGCTCCTACTCGCACGGCAAATACGTCGGCATCGCGCCGAAGGCCAACATCCTCAACGTGCGCGTCAGCGACGACACCGGCGCGGCCACCGAGTCCGATGTCGTGCTGGGCATGGAGTGGGTTTACAACAACAAGAGCCGCTATAACATCAAGGTTGCCAACCTGTCGCTCAACACGACACACGCCCAATCGTACAACACCAGCCCGCTCTGCGCGGCGGCGGAAGTGCTCTGGTTTAACGGCATTGTCGTGGTCGCGTCGGCGGGCAACAACCAGACGCAGGGCGGCGTCTACCCGCCCGCCAACGATCCCTTCGTGATCACTGTCGGCGCCACGGACGATAAAGGCACCGCCGGCCTCGCCGACGACACCCTGGCCTCCTTCTCGGCCTACGGCCCCACCGAGTCGGGTTTCGCCAAGCCCGACCTGGTCGCGCCGGGCATGGACATCATCGGCTTGCTGCCCCAGCAAGACGCCTTGAAGATCAGCAAGGACCACGAGGCCAACCGGGTCAGCACTAACTACTTCCGCATGTCGGGCACCTCGATGGCGGCGCCCATGGTCAGCGGTGCGGCGGCCCTGCTCTTGCAGGACGAGCCGCAGCTCACGCCGGATCAGGTCAAGTACCGCCTGATGGCAACCGCCGTCCACGATAGCCGCTGGCCCGCCTATAACGCGACCCGCGCCGGGAGCGGCTACCTGGACATCTACGCCGCCGTGCATGGCACGACGACCGGCAGCGCCAATACCGGCACGGCGGCCAGCCACCTGCTCTGGACGGGCAGCCGGCCTATCACCTGGAACTCGGTCAGTTGGAACTCGGTGAGTTGGAACTCGGTCAGCTGGAATTCAGTCAGCTGGAACTCGGTCAGTTGGAATTCGGTCAGTTGGAACAGCGACTACTGGGGTCCGTGAGCCCCGCGGCGGGCCGGTTCTGCGGAGCCGGTTCGCCCCCGCGCCGGGCGTCAGGCCGGCCCGTTCGCCGGGGTAGGGGCGGGCGGCAGACCGGCCCGCCTGCGGAAGATAGATTATAAAACTGTAACAGAATAGTCAGCTAATCGTAAAGCGGCTGGTAAGCTCAGCCTCATATAATACCTCTACTAAGTAGAGGGACTATCGTCCTTGCAGGCTGAACGAAACGGCAAACCCATCGTGAGGTGGGGGCGCAAAGCCACGGGTCCAGTTGCTGGATAGCCGGGTTACCGAACTCAGAGGGGCGGCTCCATTCACTCCATCTGAGATAGGCGGAAACCCGGCTCTCCCCAGAGCCGGGTTTTTCGCGCCCTGCCCGCGAGGCTGCTACCGGGCGCGGAGGAAGGATGCTGCGGATGGAGATCAGGGACAGGCGGACACGCTATCGCCTCAAAGGCGCGACCACGCGGTTGCTGTTACTGGTGGGCATGCTGTTGCCGCTGGGCGGCCGGGCGCCGGCCCCGCCGCCGGTCGTGCGCGTCCAACCAGCGCTACTCACTGCGGCGGCGACGCACCCGGCCCAAGAGGTGCGGGTCATCGTGCAGAAGGCCGGCGCCGGCAGCGGGCCGGAACAGCAGGCGCGTGATCTCGGCGGACGCATCACCCAGGATCTGCATCTGATTCACGCCTTCGCCGCCGAACTACCGGCGGGCGCCGTCCTCGCGCTGGCTGCCGGCGCCGATATCCGCTGGATCTCGCTCGACGCGCCCGTGGCCGAGTCGGCGAGTAGCGCGCCGGTGGACCTGAGCGCGCTGGTGAGCGCCTATCCGCAAGCCGTCCACGCCGCCGACTTGTGGAACACCGCGCCCGCGTTGCAAGGCCAGGGCATTGGCGTGGCCGTGGTGGACAGCGGCATCAATCGTGGCCATCCCGACTTATCGGGGAGCCGGGTGATCGCCGAGGAGAAGTTTAACTCCAACACCGCCAGCATGGCCGACCAGAATGGACACGGCACCCACATCGCCGGGATCATCGCCGGGAACGGTACCGCCTCGCAGGGCGCGTATGTCGGCATGGCGCCCCAGGCCAACCTGATCAATGTCAAGGTCAGCGATGACGAGGGCGCCGCCTCGGCCGCGGATGTCGTGGCCGGGCTGCAATGGATCAACGACAACAAGACTCGCTACAATATCCGCGTTGTCAACATCTCGCTGAACAGCAGCCTCGTCCAGTCGTATCATGTTGATCCCATCGACGCGGCGGTCGAGATCCTCTGGTTCAACGGCATTGTCGTCGTCACCTCGGCGGGCAACAACAGCACCGCCAAGCTCAGCGCGCCGGCCAATGATCCCTTTGTGATCACCGTCGGCGCGACCGACGACCGGGGCACCGCCGGGCTTGACGACGATACGGTCGCGCCGTTCTCGGGCTATGGGATCACGCTCGACGGCTTTGCCAAACCGGACCTGGTGGCGCCCGGCACCAATATCATCAGTCTGCTGGCGAGTCACGGCGATACCCTGGTGAAGGAGCACCGCGACCACCTGGTCAGCGGCTTCCCCGACGCTCGGCAATATTTCCGCATGTCGGGCACGTCGATGGCCGCCCCGGTCGTCGCCGGGGCCGTCGCGCTGCTGTTGCAAGCCAACCCTGGCTTGAACCCCGACCAGGTGAAAGGCGTGCTGAAAGCCACTGCCGTCCACGACGCGCAGGTCTGGCCGGGCTATACGAGCGCACACGCGGGCGCCGGCTATCTCGATATCGCCGCCGCCGTCCATGCTCCCACCATTCCCGTGGCGAACACCGGCCAGGCGGCCAGCCACCTGCTCTGGACCGGCAGCCGGCCCATCACCTGGAACTCGGTGAGTTGGAACTCGGTGAGTTGGAACTCGGTCAGTTGGAATTCAGTCAGTTGGAACTCGGTCAGTTGGAACTCGGTCAGTTGGAACAGCGACTACTGGGGTCCGTAAGGCCGGCGGCAACCGCGACCTCTACGGGTTGCACGTGCCGGGCTACCACGGTGCGCCGGCGCGGATTTTCATGCCGAGGCTGATTACAAGCCGGCCCGGCGGCTTCGCGAGCGGCGCTGCAACACACTATTGCTTATAGATTTGTAAATTACTTGGTAAGGTGAACAGTAAGCACCATCCCATATAATAATAGTGTAGCGCAACAACACAGCTTTTGCGCGAGGGATCAAATCAGCACACGATCCTGAACGAAACGGCAAACCCATCGCGAGGTGGGGGCGCAAAGCCACGGGTCCAGTTTCTGGATAGCCGGGTTACCGAACTCAGTGCGACAGCCAGCGAGGCCATCTGAGTGTTCGTAGACCCGGCTCTTACGAGAGCCGGGTCTTTTTGTTGAACATCACGCCGGGGCCGCTATCACACGAGGTGGGGCAAGGAGGATCGATCTGATGGCAAGACTACACATACACCCCCGACAGACACCAAATAGCACTTCGCTTCGCATGTTGGCGCTGCTGGTGCTGCTGGTGCCGTTCCTGAGTCTGGCGCCGGCCCCGGGGCCGGCGTTGCATGCCCAGCCGGAGCTGCTGGCGCAGGCCGCCGCCCAGCCCACCGCCCGGCTCAAGGTGATCGTCCAGAAGACGGCCCACGATACCAGCCTCGAAGCGCTGGTCGCGCGGTTAGGCGGGCGCGTCACCCTGGACCTGCATATCATCAACGCCTTTGCCGCCGAGCTACCGGCGCAGGCCGTGGCGACGGTAGCCGGGGCCGGCGGTGTGCGCTGGGTCTCCCTCGACGCGCCGGTGGTGAAGACCGATTGCACCGACTGCGTGAATACCAGCCGCCTGCAGAACGTCTACGACCAGGCGATCCGGGCCGATCAGGTCTGGGGGGACGGCCAGGGCTACGGCGTGGGCGTCGCGGTGCTGGATAGCGGTATCAATCCCGCCCAGGATCTTTACACCCCCATGGGCCGGTCTCGTCTGGTGGCTTCCGCTGCGTTCAACGACGACTGGAACCGCACAGTCTATGACGGCTATGGGCATGGCACGCACGTGGCCGGTATCATCGGCGGCAATGGCGGCGCGTCGAACGGAAGCTATATCGGCGTCGCCCCGGCGGCGAACCTGATCAACGTCAAGGTCAGCAACGACGACGGCTCGGCCAGCGCGTCGAGTGTCGTCGCCGGGCTGCAATGGATCAATGACAACAAGACCACGTACAACATTCGCGTGGTGAATATTTCGCTCAACAGCAGCGTCAAAGAATCGTACAACAACAGTGCCATCGACGCGGCAGTGGAGATTCTCTGGTTCAACAGCGTGGTCGTGGTGGTCTCGGCGGGGAATAATGGCCGCGGGGCGCTCACGCCGCCGGCCAACGATCCGTTTGTCCTCACGGTCGGCGCTACGGACGACCAGGGCACGGCAACCCGTACGGATGATACGGTCACCTCCTACTCGGCCTTCGGCAGGACGGAGTCCGGCTTTGCCAAGCCGGATCTGGTTGCGCCGGGCAACAACATCGTGAGTTTGCTGTCCAGCCGCAGTAGCACCATTGCGCAGGGGCACCCCGATCATATCGTCAACGATGCTTACTTCCGCATGTCGGGCACCTCGATGGCCGCGCCGGTCGTGGCCGGGGCGGCGGCCTTGCTGCTGCAAGCGGAACCCAACCTGACCCCGGATCAGGTAAAATACCGGTTGCTGGCGACGGCTCATGCTCTGCCCCGGCC
>JAICKM010001018.1 GCA_025927935.1 Chloroflexia bacterium
GCGGGTGCGAGCGGGCCGTGCGGGCCGGACTCGGAACTGTTCTACGACACCGACCCCACCGGCGACCCCGGCGCGACCCCGGCGACCGACCCGGCGCGCTTCTGGGAGGTGGGCAACAACGTCTTCATGCAGTACGACCAGCGGGCCGACGGGCGCTACCGGCCTCTGGGCCGCAACAACGTGGACCTGGGCATCGGCCTGGAGCGCGTGCTGGCGCTGGTCGAGGGCGTGCCCTCGGCCTACGAGACGGCGTTGTTCGCGCCCATCGTGGACCGCATCCGCACGCTGGCGACGCACCCGGCGCCGTTCGCGGTGCGCGTCATCGCCGACCACACCCGCGCGGCGGTCAATATCCTCGCGGAGGGGATCGCGCCGGGCAAGGTGGACCAGCCCTATATCGCGCGCCGCCTGATCCGCCGCGCCATCCGCTACGGGCGCGAGATCGGCATCGCGGGCCACTTCCTGGCGGACCTGGCGGATGTGGTCATCCCGACCCTGAGCGCGACGTACCCCGAGCTGGCGCGGGAGCAAGCGCGCATCGCGGCGGCGCTGGACGACGAGGAGATGCGCTTCCAGCGCACTCTGGTCGAAGGCGAGAAGGAACTGGCGAAGGCGGTGGCGGCGAGCCGCACGGCGGGCGCGACCGTGCTGCCCGGCGCGGCGGCGTTCCGCCTGTTCACCACCTTCGGCTTCCCCGTGGAACTGACCCAGGAAGTCGCGGCGCAAGCCGGGCTGGATCTCGACCGGGCAGGGTTCGAGGCGGCGTTCGCCGAGCACCAGGCGCTGTCGCGGCAGGGCGCGGCGGCGCGCTTCCGCGGCGGCCTGGCCGAGCGCATCCCGGCGACGACCCGCCTGCACACGGCGACGCACCTGCTCCAGGCGGCGCTGCGCCAGGTGCTGGGGCCGCATGTAGCCCAGCAGGGCAGCAACATCACGGCGGAGCGCCTGCGCTTCGATTTCGTCCACGGCGAGCGGCTGACGCCGGACCAGATCGCGGCGGTCGAGGCGTTGGTGAACGCGCAGATCGGACGCGACCTGCCGGTCTCCTGGGCTGAGATGTCGCCCGCCGCAGCGCGGGAGCAGGGGGCGATTGGCCTGTTCGGCGACCGCTACGGCGCCCAGGTGAAGGTCTACAGCATCGGCGACTTCAGCCGCGAGATCTGCGGTGGCCCGCACGTGAGCCACACGGGCGAGTTGGGCCGGTTCCGCATCGTGAAAGAAGAAGCGGTAGGCGCGGGCGTGCGCCGCATCCGCGCGGTGCTCGATCCGCCGGATGCGGCGGCGGAGTAGCGGGCGGCCTCTGGCGGGCTACCGCGAGCAGCAACAGCGCAAAAATAGGCACCCAATCACGTAGTCATGCCGCGAGCTACGTGATTGGGTGCGTTGTTATATTATACCACAATTGTCCTACTTTGTCACGCCGGAATGGTGAGAAAAGAACCGCACAGGACAAGGGCCGATTAGCCCTCAAGGCAAATCGGCCACGGCATGTCTTGCACGCAATAGAACGAGAGCGCCCGCCATAGCGCACGGCCATGTTATACGGAAATGCGCTTCCATTTAGGCCGTAGCATGCCGGGCAGGGTCAGAAGGGCCAGCCGTAGCCTGCTGCCGCGAAACCAGGGATCGGCACCCCCGCCAGCAGCCGGGCGATGCCCGCCTCATGCGCGCCGCCCCCCTGCCCGCCCCAGTGGCGGTGGACCACGCCGAGCAGGTCCAGGTGATAGAGCATCTGGTAATAGTGCGTCTCGCACAGGAGGCCGGGGTCGAGCGGCGCGCCGCCGCTATACGCGGCGAGGAAGGCGACCGGGTCGAGCGGATCGGCGGCATCGTAGAGGATGGGCACGAAGTCGAGGGCGGGCGGCCCGGCCTGCGCCCACTCGAAGTCGAAGACGGCGGTGATCGTCCAGCCGTGCCCCGCCGGTCCCGGCGCGAGCATGGTGTTCCAGAGGCCGAAATCGCCGTGGGTCAGCACGCGCCGGGGGGCGGCA
>JAICKM010000644.1 GCA_025927935.1 Chloroflexia bacterium
CCTGGCCGAAGACTTCATCGTGCCCCTGCTCGCTATCGTCACCGGCCACCCGGTCAAGTGGATCGAAGGCCGCAGCGAGAACCTGATGAACACCGTCCATGGCCGCGACATGGTGGACGAAGTGGAAATCGCGGCGGAGCAAGACGGCACCCTGCGCGGTGTCCGCGCCACCATCTACGCCGACCTGGGCGCCTATTGCCGCTTCTTCGCGGCGGGCCTACCCATCCTGGCCGGACTCATGCTGCCCGGCAACTACAAGATGCCCGCCTTCAAAGTCGATATCCACGCCGTCTACACCAACAAGCTGTTCGTAGACGCCTATCGCGGCGCGGGCCGCCCGGAAGCCACCTATGCCATCGAGCGCATGATGGACCTGCTGGCCGACGAACTGAAGATGGACCCGGCGGAACTGCGGCGCAAGAACCTGGTGCAGGAAGGCGACTGGCCCTACACCAGCCCCACCGGCCTGGCCTACGACAGCGGCAACTATGTGCCCGCGCTCGACAAGCTGCTCGATATGGCCGGCTACGCCAAGCTGCGCCAGGACTACGACGCCTACAACGCCGATAATCCCACCGTGCGCAAGGGCATCGGCCTGGCCGCCTATGTCGAGATCGCCGGCTGGGGTCCCGGCCAGGCCACCTTTGGCCTCGGCGTGCAAAACCAGCTATTCGGCAGCGCCACCGTGCGCGTGAACCGCTCCGGCACCGTCGAGGTCTACGCCGGCGCCAGCGGCCACGGCCAGGGCCACCAGACCAGTTGGGCGCAGATCGCCGCCGAGCAACTCGGCATCGCGCACAGCGATGTCACCGTCACCGAAGGCGATACCGGGATGATCCAGACCGGCGTCGGCACCTTCGCCAGCCGCAGCGTCTCCGTGGACGGCGCGGGCGTGCATATCGCCGCCAAGCGCGTGCGCGACAAAGTGCTGCAAATCGCCGCCCACCAACTCGAAGCCGCCGCCGAGGACCTGGAGATCGCCGGCGGCCAGATCACCGTCAAGGGCGTACCCGGCCGCTCGGTCAGCTTCGCTAAGGTCGCCTACTCCGCCAACACCGCCCACGACCTGCCCGAAGGCATGGAACCGGGCCTGGAGGAGACCGCCTTCTTCGACCCGGCCAACTTCACCTATCCCTTCGGTATGCATCTCGCCACCGTCGAGGTCGATACCGAGACCGGCGAGACCAAGCTCACCCGCTACATCGCCGTGGACGACTGCGGCCAGGTCATCAACCCGATGATCGTGGACGGCCAGGTCCATGGCGGCGTGGCCCAGGGCGTGGCCCAGGCCCTCTGGGAAGAGGTCGTCTACGACGAGAACGGCCAGCTCATCACCGGCACGCTGATGGACTACGCGGTGCCGTTCAGCAGCGACCTGCCCATGATCGAGACCGGCTACACCGTCACCCCGTCGCCGGTCAACCCGCTGGGTGTCAAGGGCGTCGGCGAGGCCGGCACCATCGCCGCCACCCCCGTCATCGTCAACGCCGTGATGGACGCGCTCAGCGGCCTGGGCGTGCGCCACATCGACATGCCCCTGCGGCCCGAGAAAATCTGGAAGGCCGTCCAGGGCGGCAGCGGCGGCCCGCCCGCCCAGGCCCCCGCCGGCCCAAGCGCCCACGGTGAAGGCACACACGACGCCGGCATGCACGGCGGCAACGGTCAGACGGCGGAAGGAGGGCAGGCATGATCCCGAAAGAGTTTGAGTACGCCGCGCCGGGCACGCTCGACGAGGCCCTGGCGCTGCTCGCCGCGCGCCCCGACGAGGCCAAAGTCCTGGCCGGCGGCCACAGCCTCATCCCGCTGATGAAGCTGCGCTTGGCCGAACCTGCGCTGCTGGTCGATCTGGGCCGCATCGGCCCGCTGCGCGGCTTCAGCAACGGCGGCAGCGAACTGACCATTCGCGCCATGACCACGCACCAGCAACTCACCGAAGCCGCCGAACTGACCGGCGCCGCCGGCCTCATCGCCGATTGCGCCCGCCAGATCGGCGACCCACAAGTGCGCAATCGCGGCACTATCGGCGGCAGCCTCGCCCACGCCGATCCCGCCGCCGACCTCACCGCCGCCGTGCTGGCCCTCGACGCCGAACTCGAAGCGGCCGGCCAGGGCGGGGCCACGCGTCGCATCAAGGCCGCCGACTTCTTCACCGACTTGCTGACCACGGCGCTGCAACCGGGCGAGATCCTCACCCAGGTCCATGTGCCCCAGCAGCAGGGCCATGTCGGTACGGCTTACGTCAAGCTACGCAATAAGGCGTCGCACTACGCGCTGGTCGGCATAGCCGCCGTCGTCACCCTCGGTGATGATGGGCGGGTCTCCCGCGCGGCGCTGGCCGTCACCGGCGCGGCGGCCACACCCTTCCGGGTGCCCTCCGCCGAGGACGCCTTGCGCAACGGCCAGCCCGGCAACGGCGCGGTCGATCACGCCGCCGATCTACTCGCCGCGCACGATGTCGAATGGAACTCGGACCTGCACGGCTCGGCGGAATACCGCAAGCACATGGCCGGCGTGCTCGCTAAGCGCGCCATCCGCCTGGCGATGCAGCGGGCCCACGCCTAACCCCGGCTAAGTCCTGGCGGCGCAACCGTCGACGAAAGAGCATCCGGCATCCCGGTGCTCGTAACTTCGGCGGTTGCGCCGCCTTTTTTATTGCAGGTCGTTAAGATCCGTTGTATTGTCCGCCCTAAGGGACTAAAATAGAGGAAAGGGTCCCCGTTCTGTAGGTTGGCATAATCACCAGGTTATCCATAGCAGTGAGGACACTTCGCAGCATCCACGCGGTCCACCGTTGTCCCCCAATTCGCAGACACGCACAGCCACAAGCCCCATATCCACGCCGGAGATTTCACCATGACTGACCTGACCGGGAAAACGCTGGGCCGCTACCGCATCCTCGAACGGATCGGGCGGGGCGGCATGGCCGAGGTATACAAGGCATACCAGCCTTCGCTCGACCGCTATGTCGCTGTCAAAATCCTCTACCCCTTCCTCCTGAGCGAAGAAGGCAGCCGCGACCGCTTCCGCCGCGAGGCGCGCGCCGTCGCCTCCCTGCACCACACCAACATCGTCCAGGTCTTCGACTATGACGACGACGGCGACGTGTATTTCATGGTCATGGAGTTCATCGACGGCCCCAACCTCAAGCAGGTGCTCCAGGAGCAAGCCACGCAAGGCACCCGGCTGAGTCTGGCCCGCATTGACGAGATCATGGCCGCCATTGGTGGCGCGCTGGGCTACGCCCATAGCCTGGGCATGATCCACCGCGATGTCAAGCCGCACAACATCATGTTCAACACGGCGGGTCGCCCCATGCTGACCGATTTCGGCATCGCCAAGATCGTCAGCGCCGCCACGTCGAGCGCCAGCGGCGGCCTCTCCGGCACCCCCGCCTACATGAGTCCCGAAGCCGGACGCGGCGGCGCGATGGATGCGCGCAGCGACATCTACTCGCTGGGCGTCGTGCTCTACGAGATGGTCACGGGCCGCGTGCCCTTCGACGCCGATACCCCCTTCGCCGTCGTCATCAAGCATATGAATGAACCCTTGCCCCTGCCCCACCTGCTCTACGCCGGGGTGCCCGATGCCGTGGAGCGGGTCGTGCTGAAAGCGCTGGCGAAAGCGCCCGAGGATCGCTATCAGACAGCGGAGGAAATGGTCCGGGCCGTGCATCAGGCGGTGCTGGAGTCCCAACCCGCCCCGGCCAAACCCGCGCGGCAGCCGGAAACCACCATCTTGCCCTCCCCCTTCTCCGCGCCCCCGCCGGGGCCGCTGCCCACCCCGCAGGAGGCCGGGCCACCGTCCGCATCCGCGCCGGAGCCGGCCACCCTGCCCACCGTGAACTTTGAACACGCGGCCCCGCCGGAGACCGCGCAGGCCGCACCCTTACCCCCGGCCGCCACACGCGCGTTGGGCGCAGTGCCTCCCACCTCCGCATCCGGCCCGGAGGTTGCGGCATCCGTCCCGCCTCCCGCATCCGGCGCGCCGGTGAGCGACGCGGCCCGCGCCGCCCCCGCGTTTACGGTAGCTCCTATGATGGCAAGGACACCCGCGGAATCCTCATCGCTGGTGACAAGGACGGGCCCCGCGCCTGGCGCGCCGGTCGATCCGGCTATGGATCCCGCGCGCCCCGTGCAGCCCTGGGTGCC
>JAICKM010000091.1 GCA_025927935.1 Chloroflexia bacterium
GTTGCCTGACGCCCGTGAGGGCAAAATAAAAGAGCCATGGGCGGCGATTTCGCTGGCCCACGGCTCTCTCTGCACTCACAGAGTTTTGGTCAGGTGGAGGAAGTCCTCAACACCTCCGAGCGATGGGCGCACTACGGCCATGTCCCGCCATCCCAGGCGTCGCGACCAGGCCGATCCCGATAACCGCATAGGCCCGATCCCACGCCTTGCCGGCCTGGATGCTCTGGCCCTGCGCGATCCGCTGCACCGCGTACCAATCGGGCGCGGTGCTGCCAAAGGATGACGTGAGCCGGATGAAGCCGGTGTTGGCGATGCAGACTGCACCGCGCGCGGGCACAAAGAGCCGCGGCATGCCGGTTTGCGGAACTGGGGTGCTATTTGTCAGCATCGTGCTCGCCATCCTTTCATCAGAAGTGTTGTCTCACTAGGACTAGGCCAGTGTAACATACCCCCGGCCCCCTGCACATCCGTCTTAAGACCGATATTGGCCGGGCACTTGTCCAAACCTGCCGATCCTCGCCGGCTGCCGGGCTGCCCGAATGGAGGGGGCACTGCGGCCGGCAGCCGGCGAGGATCCACGCCACGGAACGCTTATAGTATAATAGCCGCGAATCCGACTTACGCGACTGACCACCGACCAATGATCGCGCAGCGGTGCCGCAGGCATACCACTGAGCACGCGCAAGGAGGCCACGTGACGGGACCCGCGCTGCCCGGTCGCCCGCGCCGGGCGACGGAACTGATCGTCCACTGCCATGGCGAACGCCCCTATTTTGCCGAGGTGCCCTATTTTGTCTGGGGCGCCGTCGATTATGCGTCGAGCGGCGACGCTCAGACGCCCACCGACCGCGAGTGGCGGGAACTCGGCCTGGTCAACCGCGAGACCGGCGAGATCCTGGAGATGGCCCCGGTGCCCGACTCCGGGCGCCGCGTGATCATCGCCGTGCGCGCGGTAGACCCCGATGTGGCCCTGCGCGCGGCCTACTTTCTTACCTGGCGCACCGACGGCCAGACCAGCAGCGGGCCGGGCGCTCCGCTGGAGACATTCGGCGAACTGGCCCAGCGCCTGAGCGACTGGGACTACCAGGCGGCCACGGCGCGCAGCGTGCGCGTGCGCAAGGACTTTGGCCGCGCCGAGTTATTGCCTTTCGAGGATGCCGCGTTCTGGCCGAGTTGGAAGTGGGTGGGGGTGCCCGCCTGCGCCCGCACGCGGGTGGGCCGCTGGATCATGGACTCGGTGTTGCGCAAAGACTCGCGGGCGGTGTACCTCTGCATCGAGTGGCTGCGGCGCGGCACAGCGACGCTCGTGCAGCGCGACGCGCTGTGTTACGCGCTGCAACGCTTCACGGGCCGCGAACTGCCCAGCCCCGCCGATTGGGTGGCCTGGTACGCCCGCGAAGGAGCCGCCGCCTATCCCCGCCCGGACTTCGCCGCCTGGTGGGTGGAGGTGCCCCACTAACCCGCGCGGGCCGGGTTGCAACCCGCCCCTACAACGCAAAATCACGAGGCGCCCGATAGGTGGCAGGCCGGTTTGCAAGCGGCCCCCTACAACCGCCGGCGCAGCTCCGGCGGTGTGCTGCTACAACGCGCCCTCATAATGGGCGCGCCTTGACGCTTTTCTCGCTACAATGTTAGAATGGATCAATCGCCCAGCCGCGCGGTTGGGCCTATCCCCATCTATATGTAGGAGAGAAGTGACAGCATGAGCGACACCCCCAGCCCAACGACGCGCCTGGAACGTGACTCGCTCGGCGAGGTCGAAGTGCCCGCCGATGCGCTCTATGGCGTGCAGACCGTGCGCGGTATCCGCAATTTTCCCATTACCGGCTGGCTGCCCCACCCGCTGCTGGTCGAGGCCACCGTCACCGTGAAGAAGGCGGCGGCGATCACCAATCAGCAACTCGGTCAGTTGGACGAGGAGCGCGCACAGGCGATCACCCAGGCCGCCGACGAAATCCTGGCCGGCCGGCATCGCGAACATTTCCGCATCGATCCCTTCCAGGCCGGGGCGGGCACCTCGCACAACATGAATACCAACGAGGTGCTGGCGAACCGCGCCAACGAAATCCTCGGCGCGCCCCGCGGCAGCTACAAGCCGGTCCACCCCAACGACCACGTCAACATGGCCCAATCGACCAACGACGTGTTCCCGACCTCGATGCGCCTGGCCGTGCTGATGAACCTGGAGACGTTCTACCCGGCGATCACCGCCATGGCCGAGGCGTATGCCGAGAAGGGCCGCGAGTTCGATCACATTATCAAGTCGGGCCGCACGCACATGCAGGATGCCGTGCCGATCCGGTTGGGCCAGGAGTTCACCGCCTACAGCCGCGTGCTGGTCAAGATGCGTGACAAGATCAAGCATGCCTCCGAGGCGCTGCTGGAACTCAACATCGGCGCGACGGCGGCGGGCACCGGCCTGAATAGCGACCCGCGCTACCAGCAGCAAATGGTCGGCAACCTGCGCGACCTGACCGGTTTCCCGCTGCAACCCGCCGAGCACCTGGTCGAGATGACCCAGTCGCAATATGCCATGGCCGAAGTATCGGCGGCTCTGCGCGCGCTGGCGCTGGAACTGATCCGCATCAGCCACGACATGCGCTTCATGAGCAGCGGGCCGCAGACCGGTATCATGGAGATCGTGTTGCCCCCGGTGCAGCCGGGGTCCAGCATCATGCCCGGCAAGGTCAACCCGGTCATGTTCGAGATGCTGACTATGGTCTGCAATCAGGTGGTGGGCAACGATACCGCCGTGGCCCTGGCCGTGTCCGAGGGCCAGTTGGAGCTGAACGTGATGATGCCGCAGATGGCCTTCAGCACCATGTTTAGCGTCGACCTGCTGAAGAACGCCATGCGCGTCGTGACCGAGTTCAACGTGCGCGGCATCACCGCCAACGAGGAGCGCGCCCGTTATATGGTCGAGCATTCGATGGGCCTGGCGACCGCACTCAACCCCTACATCGGTTACGCCAATGCCGCCGCCGTGGTCAAAGAGGCGCTCAAGACCGGCAAACCGATCCGCCAGGTAGTCCTGGATCAGGGCCTGCTGCCCGCCGAAGAGGTGGACCGCATCCTCGACCCGCGCACCATGACCGAGCCGGGCATCCCTGGCAAGGGCGCCATGCCGGTCAGCGGCGGCGGTTGATGTCCCCCGCGCTTGCCCGGCAGCCGTCACGGCTTTATCGCATAGAGTAGGAGACCGATGGATTTAGGATTGGCGAACAAGATCGCGCTGATCACCGGCGCGTCGAAAGGCATCGGGCGGTCCATCGCCCTGGAACTCGTCCGCGAGGGCGCCAGCGTGGCGATCTGCGCGCGCAATGCCACGGCCCTGCACGAGGCGGCGGAGGAGATCGCCGCCGAAGCGCACGACAAGGGCCGCGTGCTGGCGATCCCGACGGACGTGACCAACGCCGCCGATGTCGCGGGACTGGTGCAGCGGGTCGGCGCCCACTTCGGGCGACTCGACATCCTGGTCAACAACGCCGGGCGGGCCACACCGGGCCGCTTCGGCGACCTGACCGACGCCGATTGGGCCGCCGATATCCAGGTCAAGCTCTTCAGCATGATCCGCTGCTGCCGCGCCGCGATCCCACTCCTGAAAGCCACGGGCGACGGGCGCATCATCAACATCAATGCCGTCTTCGGCAAAGAACCCGATCCGACCTTCTTCGCCACGAGCACGAACCGGGCGGGCTGCATTGCCTTCACCAAGGCGCTCGCTGCCGAACTGGCCCCGACCATCCTGGTGAACAGCGTGAACATCGGCTTTGTCGAGACGCCGCAATGGGCGGCGATCCAGCAGCGCAGCGCGCCGAACATGGCCCCCGAAGCGTTCTACGGGGCCATGGCCCGGCGCTATACCCTGATGGGCCGTTTCGGGCGCCCGGATGAAGTGTCCAGCGTGGTCGCCTTCCTCAGTTCGCCACGCGCCGGCTATATCACTGGAGCCTCCATTGATGTCAGCGGCGGCATGGGCCACTACTTATAGCCGTCAGTGGTCAGTGACGCGCTGCCGGCGCTGCTGGATGCTTGTCATTCTGAGCGCAGCGAAGAGTCTCCGTCTCGTTGGGGAATAGCGACTAGACTCTGAGAACAGACAGAGTGACAAGATGCAGATGATGGTATATACTGGAGAGCGCCTATTACTAACCACTGACCACTGACGGCTGACCACTGCGTATGCTGACCAACCAACCGACCGGAAGCACATCCGAACTGGCGGGCTTGCTCGACGGCTACCGCGAGGAGATCGTCGCGGCCTGGGTGCGCCTGCTGGCCGGCCTGCCGGGGTCGCGGTTCGCATCCTTGCCCGTCATCGATCTGCAAAACTGCCTGCGCGATGAACTGATCGCCATGACCCTGGTCTTCCGCCGCGGCAGCTATGAGTCGCTGGACGCGCACCTTGCCGCCAACTGCGCCACGCGGGTCGCCCAGGGCTTCGACATCTCCGAGGTCATCCAGGGCAATCTGCTGCTGAAAGATGCCGTGATGCCCGTCATCTGGCGCGAGGCGCAGTGGGAAGCCGACGCCGCCCTGCGCCTGCTGGCCGACCTCGACGCCGTGCTGCACTGGATCGTCATCCAGGTCAGCAAGCTTTACTCGCTGCAACTCAACCGGCGCCTGGCCGAGCAGGTCGATCTGCTGACCGGCAGTCAGGCGCAGTTGCAGGCGCAGAACGCCCAACTGGAAGCTCAGTCTAAGCAACTGGAGCGGCGGGTGCGCGAGGTGAGCGCACTCAACCGCAGCACCGCGCTGCTGACCACCACCCTGGACCTCGACAAAGTCATGGACCTGATCCTGGAACAGCTTGCCGAGGTGGTGCCGTACGACAGCGCCACAATCATGTGGCGCATCGAAGGCGTATTGCGTGTCATTGCCTGCCGCGGCTTCCGCGACCCGGCCACCGTGCTGGGCGCCCGCTTTGACCCGGAGAAGAACCCGCTGACTCACCGCCTGCTGAACGAGGATGGCCCGATCGTGTTGCCCGATGTGGGCCATGAGCCGTCTTTCGACTACCAGCGCGACACGGTGACACGCTCCTGGATCGGCGTGCCCTTGCGCGTGCGCGAGCAGGTGATCGGCGCCCTGACAGTGGATAATGCCAGGATCAACTCCTACGATACGGAGGACGGGCAGTCGGTGATGGCCTTCGCTAACCAGGCCGCTATCGCCCTGGAGAACGCCCGCCTCTACGATCGCTCGCGCGAACTCGCCGTGCTGGAAGAGCGCAACCGCCTGGCCCGCGAACTGCACGACTCCATCTCGCAGATGCTCTTCAGCATGGTGCTCAACGCCGAGGCCGCGGCGGCCCTGTTCGAGGCCAACCCCGACGCGGCGCGCGTGCAGATCGGGCGCTTGCAGGAAACGTCGCACACCGCGCTCAAGGAGATGCGCACGCTGATCTTCGAACTGCGCCCGGCCAACCTGGAAGAGGAGGGCCTGGTGCCTGTGCTGAAGAAGCATGTGGCGCTGTTCAAGGAGCGCAACGGCATCGACGTGCAGTTGCATGCCGAAGGGCAGCGCCGCTGGCCGTTTGCCATGGAAAAGGCGCTCTACCGCGTGGCGCAGGAGGCGCTGACCAATGTCGCCAAGCACGCCGAAGCCACGCGCGCCGTCGTCACGCTCAGCGCGCAGGATGGCTGGGTCCGCTTGACCGTGGACGACAATGGCCGCGGCCTGTCCCCCGATAAGCTGCGGCGCGGGCACAGCACGTTGGGACTGACAAGTATGCGCGAGCGCGCCGAGCAGTTGGGCGGCCGGTTCGATGTCGGCCCTGGCCCCGACGACCAGGGCACCCGCGTGTGTGTCGAAATCCCGTATGCCTGACCCCTTGCCCTTCTAGATCCGACCAGATGGGAGACCAATCGTGAGCATTGCCCACCCGCCCGGTGTGGACCTCCAGGCCGCCGAGGCCGAGGTCGTCGCGCACTTGCAGAACCTGATTCGCCTGAATACCGTCAATCCGCCGGGCAACGAGACCCTGGCCGCCACCTACCTGCGCGATCAACTCGCCGAGGTGGGTATCGAGGGCCAGTTGCTGGAGTCGGAACCGGGCCGGGCCAACCTGGTCGCCCGCTGGTCCGGGAACGGCAGCGCCCGGCCCTTGTTGCTGATGGGCCATACCGATGTGGTCCCGGCGGAGACCGCCCGCTGGCAGCACGACCCGTTTGGCGGCGAGATCCACGACGGCTTTCTCTGGGGCCGGGGCGCGGTGGACATGAAGCACATCGACGCGATCCATTTGACCGTCGCTCGCGCGCTCAAGCGGGCCGGGCTGACGCTGCCGCGCGACCTGCTGCTCGCCTTCACCGCCGACGAGGAAGCCGGGTCCACCCACGGCATGGAATGGGTGGCCGCCACCCACTTCGAGTGGGTGGACGCCGAGTACGCGTTGAGCGAAGGGGCGGGCGAGGAGATCTTGGCCGCCGGGCGCTCCTTCTACGGGGTACAGACCGGCGAAAAGGGCGCTTTCCGCTTCCGCCTCCATGCGACGGGCCGCCCCGGCCACGCTTCGCTGCCGCACGACGACAACTGCATTGTCAAGCTGGGGCGCGCGCTGGACCGCCTCGGCTCGACGCGGTTGCCGCTGCATCTCACCCAGACAATGCGCGGCTTCATGACGGCACTGGCCGGCCCCGCGGATCAGCGCGCCTTCGACCTCGACGCCCTGTTCGACCCGGAGCGCCACCTGGACGAGTTGGAGCGCGTGCCGGTGGACGAGAGCATGCGCCGCTACCTTTACGCGGTGCTGCACAATACCGTGAGTCCCACTATTCTCCATGCCGCCGGGTCGCGCATCAACGTGATCCCGTCGGAGGCGATTGCCGAGGTGGATGGGCGGCCCTTGCCCGGCGTGTCCGAGGCCGAGATGATGGCCGAAGTGACGGCGGCCGTGGGCGATGCCGCGGCGATCGAACTGATGCGCTATAAAGCCGGCCTGGAGTCGGATTACCAGACGCCGTTTTTCAACATTATAAGTGCAGTGATGGCGCGCGAGTCGCCCGGCAGCACGCTGGTGCCGGTGCTCTCCAGTGGCGGGACGGATGCCCGCAGCCTGATCCCGCGGGGCGTGAAGGTCTACGGCTTTAATCCTCTACGCGCCGAGGAAGGCGTGCCCACCGCCGGGGACCTGATGCACAACCACGACGAGCGCATTTCGCTGGACAACTTGAAGTTTGGCTTGCGCGTGGAGCTTGAGATCGTCATGCGCCTGATGAATGCTGTTGCATAATGCTCGCCGCCGGGCCGGCTTGTCCGACCGGTCTTGGCGCTAGAGCCGAGGAGGAATCCCCATGCTGCCGATTAATCGCGCGCCAGGGCCGCCGCCCGATCCGAACCACGAGATCAGCGTGCTCATCGTCGATGACCATGCCGTGGTCCGCCAGGGCTTGCGTTCGTTCCTGGAGTTGCAGCCCGATATTCATGTCGTCGGCGAGGCGTCGGACGGCGTCGAGGCCCTGGCCCAGGCTAAGGCCCTGCTACCCGACATCATCTTGATGGACCTGGTGATGCCCAACGGCGACGGGGTCTCGGCCACCCGCGCCATCACCGCCGCCGTGCCATCCACGAAAGTGCTGGTGTTGACCTCGTTCTCCGAGGATGAGAAGGTGTTCGCTTCGATCAAGGCAGGCGCACATGGCTACCTGATGAAGGACGTGCTGCCGCCGGAACTGGTCAAGGCCATCCGCACGGTTTACCGCGGCGAAGCCCAACTGCACCCGGAGATCGCCCGCAAGCTGATGAACGAGTTCTCGGCCCCGGCCCCCACCGCCCCCAAGCATGATCTCACCGAGCGAGAGTTGGACGTGCTCCGTCTCATCGCCCATGGCAAGTCGAACAAGGAAATCGCCGAAGAACTGGTGCTCAGCGAAAAGACGGTCAAGACCCACGTGAGCAATATCCTGCAAAAGCTGCACCTCTCGGACCGCACCCAGGCCGCCGTCTACGCGCTGAAGCAAAAACTGGTCGAAGACTAACGCGGGCGCGCCACTGTGCTATCGTTTCTTGTCGCGCCGGTCACATAACCGCTGGAGGAGGCCGCATGGACGCTGAGGACCAGGAAGACACGACTATCTATAAGGTCGTCGTGAACTACGAGGAGCAATATTCGATCTGGCCCGCCAGCCGCGAGAATCCGCTGGGCTGGAACGATGTGGGCAAGAGCGGGACGAAGGACGAATGCCTGACCTACATCAAAGAGGTCTGGACGGACATGCGCCCGCTAAGCTTACGCAAGAAAATGGAAGAAGAAGCGACCAACGGGTAATGCGGCAGGCGCCGGGGTTGTGGTCCCCGGCGCCTGCCGTTCGCTTGCGACTCAATAGCCGCCGCTTACGGGCTGCCCAGGCGCTGCTGCGCGAAGGCCACATCGTCGAACACCGCATTGTAGGTGCGTCCCGTGTTCACTTCCCCGATTTGCAACCGGCCGACCGGCTGACTCCCCAGGTCGGTCGCCGTCGTCAGTTCGTTCACCGCGACTCCATCGAGCCACACTTCCGTCTGGCTCGCCGCGCCGTTGATCACGGTATGTAATTCCAGCGCGTGCCAGCCGCTGCCGACCTGCGTGCCGCTAACCAGCGTGATCCCGGCCACGTCGTTCCGCAGGCCCAGGTTGCCCGTCGGGTTGACGAACAGGTAGACTTGCGACGTGTCACCCGCCGTGCGGAAGCGTAGCAGGTTGACCTGGCTGCTGTAGCTGACCAGGTTGAAGTAGATCCGTGCATAGGCATTAGCGTAAGTGGCGGGCAAGGTCTTCTTGGCGTAGGTGTCGCCGTCCGTCGTGCTCGCCTGCGCGGCATAGCCCCCGCCATGCACCAGGGCCGTTTGTACGGTTAGTCCTCGACTAGATGTCCACTGCGCGAAGTCGCCGGATTCAAACCCATCGCTGAAGACCACACCAGCCGGGGTCGCGGTGGCGGCGGGCGGCGGGGTGGCGGTATCGCTCGGCGCCGCTGTCGCTGTGGCGGTGCGTGTCGCCGTCATGGTATTGGGCGGTGTGGCGGTGGCCGTGGCGGTGCGGCTCACCGTCGCGGTGCGTGTCACCGTCGCTGTCCTCGACGGCGTTGCGGTGCGTGTAGCGGTTCCCGGTGTGCGGGGAGGCGTGGCGGTGGCCGGCGCCAGTGTAGCCGTCGGGCTGCCCGCCGGTGGCTCTGCGCCGGTGATCGTGTACGTGTCGATGACCGCATTGGCTCGCGTGACGAACTGGAAAGTGAGATGATCGGCGGCGGCCTCGACCAGCATGGCGCCGTAATCGCCGGTGAAGCGTACCTGGCTGCCGGCGACCGGCGGGCCGAAGCTGTAGAGGCTCTCGCCGCCCAACCCGTTGACGAAGTAAGGGAAGCCGTTGACGAGGAGCCGCTCATAATCGTGATCGTGCCCGGACAGCACAGCCGAGGCACCCCACGCCTGGAACGGCCATTGCAGCCGGGTGTTCGACCCATGCTCCGCGCCGGATGAATAGGGCGCGTGGTGGAAGTAGACCAGCTTCCACGGCTCGGTGGCCTGCGCTAGCCGCGTCTGGAGCCACTGGCCCTGCACGGACGTGGCGCTGTTGCCGTCGGGTTCATGGGAATCGCTGTCCAGGGCGTAAAAGTGGACCGGTCCCTGCACAAAGTCGTAATAACGCTCGTTGCCGGGCAAGGTGAAGTAGCTCAGATACGGTGCGGCATTCGTGGTCATCCAGTCGTGGTTGCCCAGACTGGGCCAGAACGCGTTTGTGGATGCGCCTGCACCATAGGTCCCCTGATACGGGGCGATGTACTGGTGATAGAACTGGCCGATATTCTTGTCGATGGTCGACGCGGCGCCCGAGGAGTAGTTGTTGTCGCCCATGGTGATTACCAAGTCGGGATTCCAACTATTGACCAGGTTAGCCACGTCACGCTCGTTGCTACTGCCGGATCCGTAATCCCCGATCACGGCAAAGCGCATCGTGCCGGGGGTTTGGACAGGCTGAGCGGCGGCCCACCCACCCGCCAGGAGAAGCAATAATCCAACGCCGATGCCGGCCAGCAAGAATCTGCGGATGCTGGTTTTCATCATGAGTCCCACCTTTACGCCATATTCGATTTTGATTACCGGATAGCCTGTTCTTCGTGGGGAGCGCCGGTCCGGTGGGAACCTGTCACGCTACAAGCAGGCGCGGCGTGACAGGTGCTGAAAAGCCCTGACACACATGCCGGCTGTACCGGGAGCTAGGCACACTCGGGTTGGCACCGTCCGCAAAGCAGACTAGAGTTTTCTATACGGGATCAGGATCGACCCGATCACTGCGCCAAACATAGGCAGGCCCGGTCGTCGCCTGTTTCCGCGTAAGCAACTCCCTTGTTCGCCCCGCCATAGCCAACCACGATGTACGGGAACAGCGAACTGTTGCCTTGCTTATGGCATGATTTGTGCCAGGTCCTGTAGTGTGTTTATCCCGCGCCGGGACATAGAGGTATCCTGGGGGAATCGTTAGGGGGTTGCGCGGACTCCTGAGATCGCCCGGCTGATCGCGCAAACCGGAATATCGAGGCGGATTGCCGCAAATATCCGCCTTGAGACCGATCAATACTCAGCCGAAATTCGTTATAGTATATACAACGCGGGCCAGTATCGCAGGCCGCCCGACTTTGTTACAATTGAGTCAGGTTGGGAGTACCAGTGCCATCCATTGGTGCGTGACATTCCGGCCTGCGGCCTGTCGCAGCTTTATAAATTTCAGCCCGTCCCCGCCGTGTGCGGCTGGAGAGATTGACGTGTAGCTTATGGAAAACCAGGGAACCACAAACCGGAAAATTCGTGTTTTAATTGCCGATGATGTAGAATGCATGCGCGAAAGTTTGCGCACCGTGTTGAGTCTCGATCCGTCCCTTGAAATCGTCGGCGAAGCGGCCGACGGCGCGGAAGCCGTGAAACTGGCCGCCCATCTCAAGCCTGATGTGGTCCTGGTCGATCTGGAAATGCCCTGCTGCGACGGGTACGTCTGCACGCAAGAGCTGACGGAGCATAATCTCTGCTCCGCTGTGGTTGTGCTGAGCATTCACAGCGATGCCCCCAGTCGCGCCCGCGCTCGTGCCGCCGGCGCGAAACTGTTTTTACCCAAGGGCACGCCCATGGGGCCGCTCGTGGCCGCGATCCAGCGGGCCGCCGGCCGCGATGAGGCCGCCACCCTGCCGCCGCGCCCCGGTTCGCGCGTGCGCCGCACGCCCACCTGGCCCTTGCCTCCCGCCGTGGCCCACCCCGCACCCACCACGGGCGCGATCAATCTGGGGCCGGCCTCTCCCAAACTCTGAGTTGTGCCGCTATTCCGGCCTGACGCCTGCCGCCACATGCACGGCCAGGGTGCCGTCTGTTGCTGGGTCGGGATCCGGCTCGGCGGCGATGCCGGCTTGCCAAGCGCGTAACACCGCCGGTATGTGACCGGGGAAGGCGAGGTCGTCCGGTAGTTCGCCAGGGCCGAACCAGCGCGCCTCCGCGGCATCGTCCGCCGGTTGCAGCGTGCCGCCCACCGGCCGCGCCCGGTAGTACACATTGAACGTGTTGGAGTCGTTCGATCCGTAGTGGTCGATGAAGATGCCCAGCAGCCGGGTCACTTCGATCTCCAGCCCGGTTTCCTCGCGCAGTTCGCGGCGCGCGCCTTCCACCGGATGCTCCCAGGCGTGGAGATAGCCGCCGGGAATGTCCCAGGCATCGCGGAAGGGTTCGATATTGCGCCGGACCAGGAGCACGGCCCCGTCGCGCTCGACCAGCGCGCCGGCACAGGGTTTGGCGTTGCGATAGAAGACCCGGCCACAGGCGGGGTTGGTGCAGACCCAGCGGCTGTCCTCGTCGCCGGACGCGCGTTCCTCGCGCAGCGCCGTCCCGCAGCGCATGCAAAAGCTCATCTCGCTCATTGGGATTTTCCCCGGAGATTACGCGCCGGCCCGCGTGGACACGGCGGTGCGCCCGGCCGTCGCCACGCGTGGCGTGATGCGCACGACCTGGACGGCCTCCTCCAAACCGCGCAGGCTCGTGGCGAACTCGCTCACCTGGGCGCCGTTCCGGCGGGCTTCTTCGAGGACCTGCCGTGCGCTCGCCTCGGCCAGCACAGCGGCGGTAGTGACGACATCGTCGCCCGTCGCCAGCCCTTCCACGCGCGCCGCGATATTCACCGCCGTGCCGAAGTAGTCCATGCGCCCGTTCAGGTTGACGCTCAGGCAGGACCCGGCATGGAGGCCCAGCTTGAGTTGCAGCGCATCATTGCCCCGCAAGCCGCGCGCCTGGTTGAAGCGCGCCAGGTCCTGCTGGATGGCCAGGCTCGCGCGCAATCCGGCGGCGGGATCGGCAAACGAGGCCATCATCCCATCGCCCACCATCTTGACCACGGCGCCGCGCGCCGCGCGGACCTGGGCCGCGATCACGCCATAGTGTTCGCGTACCAGTCCGAAGGCCACCGGGTCGCCCTTGCGGGCGTAGAGCGCCGTCGAGCCGCGCAAATCGCTGAACAACACGGCGATCCGCGTGACCCGCAGGCTCTCGTCCGGCAGCAGCACTTCGCCGGCCAGCAGCTCGCGGAAGACTTGCAGGCTCAGCAGATCCAGCCCGGTCAGCGGCGCGGCGACCGGCGTGATGAGTGGGTTCGATCCCGTGGCCGCGGGAACACTCAGCCGCCCGGTGCGGTAGCGCCGGTTGAGCGCGAAGCGGACATGGAGGTTCTGGTCGAGGGTCAGTTCGACCCGCGCCCCGCACCCCGCGCAGTCGGTTTCGTGCTGCGCGCCGGCGAGGTGCGCCCATTCCCCGGCTGTTTTGTTGCACTGGTCGCAATGCGCGGTCCAGTACAGGTCGCAGAGGCCCTCATGGACCGCCGCGACCAGCAGCTCCAGTGTGGCCTGCTCGTTCAGACCCAGTGCGTGCCCTAGATCGGTGGGTGGGATGTGGTCAAGGTGCGGCGCGGGTAGACTGCGCAGATAGGTGGCTAACCGGCTGAGTAACTCGGGCGCATACTCATATTTGCCCAGGCGGGCAATGGCCTCCGTGATGCTCGGGCCACGGCGCAGCAACTGATTGATCATGGGAACCTCTGGCGGGTGGGAGTCCCCGGATGGCGAACGGCGTGACCCCGCGGCGACGCTGCTGCGGGTGTCTTGTACGGTGTACGTACTACGCCTGGCGCCAGATGTTCCCGGCGATGCGCTACTTGCCGTTGTTCATTTGCGCCGTCTGGCTGCCGTGCTTGCGCGTGCGCACCTGGCGCATACTGGTCGCGGCGCGGCGGGAGCGCGTCGTGATCGAGGGCATCGCGGCCCCATCGCCGCTCTCACCACCGGATGCCTGGGTCCCATGGGGAGCGCCGGCCAGACGGCGCTTCAACGCGGCACTGGTGACGAAACCGGGGCGCAACGCCGCCGGAATGTCCACCTGTTGGCCGGTTTGCGGGTTCACCCATTGGCGCGCCCGGTACGGCCGCAAGGCGAACGTGCCGAAGCCGCTGAGCACCACTCGCTCTCCCGTACCAAGCGAGCCGGCAATGTGCTCCAGCGCCGAATCCATGACCTTCTTGACTGTCGAGTAGGGTACTCCCGTTTCCGCACTAACTTTACGTAGCAGAGCGCTCTTTTTCATGGGATCCCTCACTTTCGATAGTTATTGCCAATCGAAAACCTTCGCGCCTGACGGGCCAGGCGCGTCGTAGACGAGACTGGAGGAGTCCCGGTTGTTAGCAAGTATATAGTGCATAAGAGTGATTGTCAACAGGGCAATTGCACTAACCGATAGATGATCGTAAAATCGAGCCAGAGTAGACACCGCGCGCCCTGTCGGCCGCCCCTAATCATGAGCTTGCTCGCCCGTTGTGTGCTTGTCGCTAACCCCGCTTTCGCGGATAATAGACGCATGAGCTACACCGCCAAGCGCATGATTATTTTGTTAATGATGTGGGGCCTCATCGTCTTTGTCGGCGTGACGGTCCGCATTAATATAAATACGCCATCCGTCTTGCAAGTTACGCCCACGGCCGTCATCTCGCCCACCGCGGCGCCCATGGCCGCCGGCGCCGATACCGCTGCTGCGCTGCAACAGGCCCTGGCCCGCAATCCCAACGACATGACGGCCCTCGTGGGCCTGGCGAATATCGCCTATCAAGGCCGCGATTGGTCCCAGGCCATCGATCTGTATGAGCGCGCGCTGGTCCAGGA
>JAICKM010000781.1 GCA_025927935.1 Chloroflexia bacterium
CTCGATGCGCGCGATCTCGGCCTGAGCTTGCGCGGCCTCGGTCGCCAGGCGCGCCTGCACGGCGTCCAGGTCCACCAGGCCGGCCATGGGCAGGGCAATTGCCACATCCTCCACCACCAGCGAGGTCATCCGGCCGGTCGCCGCCGCCTCCGGCATCTCCACGCCGATCTTCACGTTGGCCGGGTCCAGATGCGCGAGGCGGATCAGGATGTCGCGCTGCGCCTCCAGCAAGGGCGCCTGCGCGCCCGCCGCCAGGTACGCCGCGATGCGCCGCCGCGCCAGATCGGCCTTCTGGCCTTCGGGCGCATCCTTGATCGCCTCGGCCCGCGCGTTGCGGATCGCGGTGATGATCGCCATCAGCAGGCCGAAGTCGCGTTCGGCGGCGGGGTCGGCGGGCGCCTCTTCCGGGCGCGGCCACGAGCGCACCATGATGCTCTGCTCGGCGGGCGGCAAGTCTGTCCGCTCGGCAGGCTGGCCCAGCAGGAACTGCCACAACTCTTCGGTCACGAACGGCATATAGGGGTGCAGCAAGCGCAGCGACCGCTCCAGCGTCCAGCGCAACACGGCGATGGTGTCGGCTTTGGCTTGCGCGTTGCCGCTGTTCAACGGCCCCTTGGCGCACTCTAGATACCAGTCGCAGAACTCGCCCCAGATGAACTCATAGATCAGGCGGCCCGCCTCGCCGAACTGATAGTCATCCATCAACCGCTGCACATCGGCGGCCAGATCGTGCTGGCGGGCCAGGATCCAGCGGTCGGCCAGGGTGCGGCGCGAAAGCGGCGGCAACTCCAGGCGCAGGCTGCCGGCCTCCGGCACCCGGCGGGTGCCGCCGGGACTCTCGAACACGATGAAGCGCGTCGCGTTCCAGAGCTTGTTGGCGAAACGCTGCATACCCTCCAGGCGCGACTCCGAGAACTTCATATCGTTGCCCGGCGTCGAACCGGTCGCCAGGTTGAAGCGCAGGGCGTCGGTGCCGTACTTGTCAGCGGCTTCCAGCGGGTTCACCGTGTTGCCGATGGACTTGCTCATCTTACGCCCGATTTCGTCGCGCACCAGGCCGTGCAGATACACGGTGGAGAAAGGCGCCTCGCCGGTGTTCTCCAGGCCCTGCATAATCATGCGCGCCACCCAGAAGAACAGGATGTCGTAGCCGGTCTCCATCACCTGGGTCGGGTAGAAGTAGTCGTAGTCCGGCGTCTCGTCCGGCCAACCGAGCGTCGTGAACGGCCAGAGGCCCGACGAGAACCACGTGTCGAGCACGTCCGGGTCCTGGCGGATGTCCGCGCTGCCGCAGATCTCGCAGGTGGTCACCGTCTCCGGGTCGGCGGCGCTGGCGAACTGGTGGCCGTTGGCGCAATACCACACCGGGATGCGGTGGCCCCACCAGAGCTGGCGGCTGATATTCCAGTCGCGGATGTTCTCCATCCAGTGCATGTACACCTTCTGGAAGCGATCCGGCACGAAGGTGATGCGCCCGTCCTGGGCGGCGGCAATGGCGGGCGCGGCCAGTGGCTTGATGTCGATGAACCACTGCTTCGAGATCATCGGCTCCAGCACGGTGTTGCAGCGTTCGCAATGCGGCACCATGTGCGTGTGCGGTTCGGTCTTCAGCAGCAGCCCCTCGGCGCTCAGGCGCTCCAGGATCTGCTCGCGGGCAGCTAGCGGCTTGAGGCCCTGGTACGGCCCGGCGTTCTCGTTGAGCGACGAGTCCAGGTTCATGAGGTTGATCGCCGGGAGATGGTGGCGCCGGCCAATCTCGAAGTCAAGCGGGTCGTGCGCGGGCGTGATCTTCACCGCGCCGGTGCCGAAGGCCGGGTCCACCGCCTCGTCGCCGATAATCGGGATCAGGCGGTCCATGATCGGCAGGCGCGCCTGTTTGCCGATCAGCCCGCGCCAGCGCACGTCGTCAGGATGCACGGCCACAGCGGTATCGCCAAGCATCGTCTCCGGGCGGGTCGTCGCCACGATGATGCCGCCGTCACTCTCGGCCAGCGGGTAGCGGATCGTCCAGAGCGAGCCGGACGTCTCCTCGTTCTCCACCTCCAGGTCGGATAGCGAGGTCATGCAGCGCGGGCACCAGTTGATGATGCGCTCGCCTTGATAAATCAGCTTCTTGTCGTAGAGATGCTTGAACACGGTCCGCACGGCGCGCGCCGGGCCGGGGTCCATCGTGAAGCGGGCGCGCGTCCAGTCGCACGACGCGCCCAGGCGGCGGAACTGGCTGCTGATGATCGGGATGTACTTGTGCATCCAGGCCCAGGCATGTTCCAGGAACTGCTCGCGGCCCACGTCGTGGCGGCTGAGGTCGCGCTTCGCCAGTTCCCGTTCCACCACGTACTGCCCCGAAATGCCCGCGTGGTCGAAGCCGGGCAGCCAGAGCGTAGAGTAGCCCTGCATCCGCTTCCAGCGGATCATGATGTCCTCGATGGTCGTCGTCAGGGCATGGCCGAGATGCAACTCGCCGGTCACGTTCGGCGGCGGCATGGTGATGGTGAACGGCGTCTTGTTCGGGTCACGTTCGGGCGTGAAATAGCCCTGGCGCTCCCACCAGTCATACCAGCGGCTCTCCACCGCCGTATGGTCGTAAGCCTTCGCCATTTCGCCGCGCGGCGCGGGAGCCGCGGGCGCCTGGGTCTCCGGTGTATCTGTCAAGAATGCATCCCTCCCATAAAGATCGGCCCAACTATATAGCCCGGCATAGCGGGCGCCGGCCGGCTGCGGTCGCTGCCGCACCAGTTCTTGCGTATTGAAATCGGATGAGCTTTTCATCGCGCTGTCTCCTTATTGCTGCAACAGTAGTCGTCCAATCCCGCCCAATGTCACAGCAGCAGACCGGCGCGGGGGCTGACAACCGGCCCCCGCCAAGCTCCTCACCGATTCCGAAAGCTAGTCTATCCATGGCTATTCCAGCTAACCTCGCAGGCAACAAAAAAGCCCCTCGCCGCATAAGGACGAGAGGGCCAGTTCCCCTTCGTGGTACCACCTTAGTTCAGCCGGCGGCGGTCACAGACCACCCATACGGCTCTCTACTCCGCGGTAACGGGCGGCTCCCGGACCCGCTTAATTGCCCCAGGCGGGCAGATCGGCGGACCAACTCCCAGGCGACGTTCGATCCGGGTACACCTGCGGGGCTTGCAGCCGGTGGCGCCCGCTCTCTGAAAGGTGCCGAGCGGATCTACTCCTCCTGCTCGACGTCTGTAGTATGCAGTTATGCGCTAATTATACGCCTTCGGCCCGCGCGCTGTCAATCCGCCCTTCGGCGGAGCACC
>JAICKM010000262.1 GCA_025927935.1 Chloroflexia bacterium
CTGATCGGGCCACACAGTATAGCCGAAGATGTCCACCGACATGAATGCGTCGGTAGTGTTGAGCATATTATGTGCCTCGGTGGCGAACTGCTCGATGTACTTCGGCTTGCTCTCATCGTCCACCGGCTGCGAGAAGGTCATATTGTCCCAGTGCTCGCCCGGCGCCGGGTCGGAGGGGAAGCGGATATAGTCGAACTGGATCTCATCGAAGCCGAGGCTGACGGCCTCGCGCGCCAGGGCGATCGGATACTGGCGGGCCGCCGGGTTTGTCGGGTCGAGCCAGCGCTGCTGGCTCAGTTCGCCACCCTTCCAGGGCTTGCCGGTGGCCTTGCTCAACACCGACAGGTTGGGATTGGCTTCGGCCACGGCGGGCTGCATGAAAGTCACCATGCGGGCGATCACATACAGGCCGCGTTTATGGAACCCGGCAACCACATCTTTGATGTTGGGCAGCACTTTATCGAGCGCCCCGCTGTCGACCGCCATCTTGACCTGCGTGTCATAGACCAGGCGCGCGTTGTCGTCCTGGATATTCAGCACGATAGCGTTGATCTCGGTTTTGTCGGCGGCGTCCATGATGGGCTGATACAGCGGGTCGTAGGTGGCGGCAGCGGCCGTCAAGTAGAGCGCTTTGACCACGAACGGATCGAGCGCCTGATCCTGGGTCGCGCTGCGTGCGACCGTGACCTTGGTCAATTTGTAGCCGGGCATCTTAAAGGTGAGCAGCGGATTCTCCGGCACGTTGTCCATACTGTAGTTGCCGTCGGCATCGGTGACGGCGAGAATCATCTTATCGTCAGCAAACGGCGTGGGCATCACAGGCGGCGGGGTCGGCGGCACCGCCGGCGACGGCGCTGCCGTGGGCGCGGTATCGGTGACGGCGCCCGTGGCGGCCACTTCGACGGTAGCCGTCGGGGTGATATCCATCTGGAAACTCAGCGGCGCGCGGCCCAGGAGCGGCGCAAGCGCCCCACTCGACGTAACCGTGGTGGTGGCCGTGACCGCCGGAGCGGCGTCCGCGGGCGCCGGCGTAGCGGCCCCCGCCAAATCGATGCGCACGATCACGCCTTGCAGCGGCTTGCCGGTCTTGCTGTCCGTGACCCGGCCATGCAGCGTGGTCGGACGCAGGGAAATATCGAGCGTGTCGCCGGCACCGCTATCCATAGTGGCTGAGGCATAGCCGGGCGCGGCGACTTCCACCATGGTCCCCGGCGGGACGACACCCAGGTCATACTCGCCACCGGTCGCGCTGCCGGTCGCCGACGTGCCGGCCGTCACCCGCGCGCCGCTGATGGGGCGCCCGCTATAAGCATCCAGGACATGCCCGGAGAGAGAGCGGGGGCTGGGCGTATTCGTCGGCGGGACAGGCGTCGCGGTGGGCGGGACGGGCGTCTCGGTGGGACCGGCCGGGGTGGCCGGCGTCACGGCGGTCGGCGTATTCGACGCGCCCATGAGATCACATCCGGCCAGCAATAGAGCCAACACTAAACCGCAGATGGGTAGCAGCAAACGAGAGGCAAGTCGGGTGTGGATGACGTTATCACGACGGTGCATTGATCCTCCAGGACAACAAAACGGATATAAGGGCAGCAGACTCCCGCAATCTTAAACCAATAACATATGTCATGTCAAGTAATAGTAAGGTTAACACACCGGAGGCGCCCCGGCGGCACAGAGCTGCCCCGACATAGCGAGCCGCGCATCCTGCCTGTCATCGTATACGGGCCAGGGCGCAAGGTGGATTGACACGAGAGGGTTCCGAGCCTGACCGAGCGATCCCCGTACACGACGGGCGGCGCGGCGCATCACTGCTTGCCGAGGACCGGTGCGGATAATTGATCCCAGTGCACGATGCAATCCCGGCCCCGCGCTTTGGCCCGGTAGAGCGCCATATCGGCGTGGTCTACCAGCTCGGCGCTGGTTGGCGAATCGGCGGGATAGCAGGCAATCCCCTGGCTGACGGTGGGCACCGGCAGGCGGGTGCCGTTGTGGACCGGCATCTCGATGCGGGCCAGCGTGGCCCGGATGCGGTAGGCAACTTGCAGCGCGTTGGCGCAAGACGCGCCGGGCAGCAACACGCCAAACTCCTCGCCTCCCCAGCGGCCCACACTGTCGGTGCTTTTCACATTCTGGGCAATCGCCTCGACCACGGTGCGCAGGGCATCGTCGCCGGCTGCGTGCCCGTAGGTATCGTTGTACTGCTTGAACAGGTCGATGTCCAGCATGATGAGGGCGGCGGTGGTACCCGCGGCGGCGGCATGTTCCACTTCGCGGGTAATGTTGTCGATCAGCGTGGCATGATTGTAGGCGCCGGTCAGACTGTCGCGTAGCGCCTGCTCACGGGTGGCTTCGTGGAGCCGGGCATTTTCGAGGGCCAGCGCGGCCTGCGCCGCAATCGCCGACAGGAGGCGGAGCGCATCGTCGCCATAGGCCGCCGGCTCTCGTTTCTGCACCGAGATCACGCCGATCACACGATTATTGGTCATGAGCGGCACGCCCACGAGCGACTGCAACGCATCGTCTACCAGCACCGGCCTCACGGGCATATCAGGCATGTCGCCGTCCCGGTCGCGGATCAGGAGCGGTTGCCGGTGGGCCACGATCCAGCCGGCGGCCCCCGCTTGGCCCACGGGCACGGTTGCGCGGGGGCCTAGCCGCCCATCCGCCCGTTGCAAGACAAAATCGAGCAGATCGCGCGTATCGTCGTAGAAGGCCAGCACCAGCGAGTCCGGGGTCATCAGCCCCTGGATCTGGTCGGCAATCTGGCTCAGCACGCTGTTGATTTCCAGGCTCGACGAAGCCGCCAAGCCGATATGATAGAGGCTGGACATTTCGCGGGCGGCGCGCTGGGCTTCCTGGTAGAGGAGTGCGCGCTCGATTGCCATACTCGCCTGGCGACTGCACGCTGCCATCAGATCATAGGTGCTGGGCGGCATGGTATAGGGCCGGGTGAAGCTGAAATTGATCATGCCCAGCGTCCGCTCCTCCGTGCGCAGGGGAAAGCAGTAAAAGGATTGGGCGGGGCGGACCACCAGATCGCGCAGGCCGGGGATCTGTTCAATATCGGGGGCGAAGACACCGGTACTACTGCTCAGCACCGCAGCGAGCAGCGGATTCGTCGGATCGAGCGGCCGCTTGCGGTAGGCGATCAGCGCCTCGGTTGGGATACCGACCGCCGCGCGGATTTCGGCTTCGTTGCGCTCGTTGAGCAGGATCAGCGAGCAGTCGCCCGCGCCGAGGATCGCGCTCAACTCGGTGACGATGTATTGGAGCGCCTGTTCCAGGTTGGGCAGCGCGCTCAGGTTATCGCCGAACCGGTAGAGCAGCGTCAGATCGCCGACCTGGCGCTGGATGATCTCTTCGCCGGTCAGGATGCGCCGGCCCACCCGATCGGCCATATAGGCAGCGGCGACCAGGATAAACAGCAAAGTCAGCAGGTGCCACCCGTAGACAAACAGCCGGGACTCCGCGGCTATGCGATCGGGCGCCAGGAGCGGGTTGGCGGGTGGCGGCCAGACGGTGAGTTCCAGCAGGACAAGCAGCCCATAGCACAGCGCGGCTTCGACGGCAGCGACATAGGTACCGTAGCGGGGGGTGAGGACCACGGCGGTAAGAATGAAGAGCACGTAGAAAATGGCGAAAGGGGTGGTGGCGCCGCCGGTCAGATGAATAGCCACGGTGATCATGATGAGGTCGGGCGGGGCCTGTAGCCAGCGCACCCAGCTAAGGCGGGCCGGGGTGCGCCAGAGCGGCGCGAGGTGCAGCAAGATGACAAAGGCGAGGTTATAGGCGGCCACCGGGATGACGAGGAGCAGGACGGTTCCGTACATCGGCGCCGCCAGCGCCCCGGTCAACGTAAGCAGCAACCCCAGGCCGAGCATCGCGCCCAGCATCCACCAGCGCAGTTGTATGGCCCAGCGCACAACGGCGGCATCCCCGAACAGGGAGAGAAAGTCCGGCGCCAGGGGCGGAGCGGGGCGCATATCGGGCGCAGACGCGGGCGGTGTCTTCCCGTTCATGCAGACGAGGGTGCCGTTGGCATGCAGCGCTCCGAGGAAAGCTGAGTCCCTGCCGGAGGCACGCTTCAATCACATGCACTGCCGGCTACAGTATGCCCGCAAGCACCGGCGATAAGCATGGAACCACGCTTAAATAGATACGCGCTCCCATGGCAAGAGCAAAGACCGCCGGGTTCGACTTGGCTGCGGTCATTCTACAACAGCCCTCCCGGTGTGTCAAACCGAGGCGGACTCCCGCGCTTTGCAGGCGCGAACGGGGATGTTATAATGGACTGTTTGCTGTACTGGTTGAGCGGAAAGAGGGTATTGTGGTTCCAGCAGAAAATGTGCGGGTCCATCCGACGGCGGAAGTGGCAGCGGATGCGGACCTCGGCCCCAACTGCCGGATCTGGCATCAAGCGCAGATCCGGGAAGGCGCCCGGCTGGGCGCGAATTGCATCGTCGGCAAAGGCGCGTATATCGACTTTGGCGTGCAGATCGGCAGTAACGTAAAAATCCAGAATCGGGCCAGCATTTATCATGGGGTGACGCTGGCCGACGGGGTGTTTGTCGGCCCGCATGTGATTTTCACGAACGACCGGGCGCCGCGAGCCATTAACCCCGATGGCTCGCTGAAAAGCGATGCCGATTGGGTGGTGGGGACGACTCAGGTGGGCTATGGCGCGGCCATCGGGGCGGGCGCCATTATCCTGCCCGGCATCACCATCGGGCGCTTCGCCATGGTGGGGGCCGGGGCGGTGGTGACTCACGATGTGCCGGACTATGGCCTGGTCGTGGGCCACCCGGCGCGCCTGATCGGCTTCGTTTGCCCGTGCGGGGCGCGCCTGCCGGGCGGGATGACTCCGCCGCCGGGTGTGACCTGCCCGCAATGCGGCACTCAGCCGGCACTAGAGGGCAACCGATGAGCGGGAGGGCGGGCGCGTCCTTGCGGGTCGCGGTGATCGGCGCGGGCGCCATGGGCCGCAATCACTGCCGCGTCTACAACGAACTGCCCGGCGTGGCACTGGTGGGGGTGGCCGACGCCGATCCGGCCACCGCCGAGCGCGCCGGGCATAGCTTTCACGTCCCCCACTTTGCCACGCCGGGCGACCTGCTGGCCCACGCGCGGCCCGACGCCGTCTCGATTGCCGTGCCGACCAGGGGCCATCTCGCCGTCGCGCTGGAGGTCATTGCCGCGGGGATCCATCTGCTGGTCGAGAAGCCGCTCGCCTATACGGTGGACGAGGCGCAGCAGATCATCGACGCGGCGGCCGCCGCCGGCGTGGTCCTGGCGGTGGGCCATGTGGAGCGCTACAACCCGGCGCTGACCGAGTTGCAGGCGCGCTTGCGAGGCGGCGCACTGGGGCGCGTCTTCCAGATGCACGCGCAGCGGCTTGGCCCGTTCCCGGCCCGCGTGCGCGATGTCGGCGTGGTGGTTGATCTGGCGACTCATGATGTCGATATCATGCGCTACCTCAGCGGCGCCGATGTGGTGCGCGTGTACGCGGAGACCGCCCGCCGGATCCATACGGAACACGAAGATCTGCTGTCGGGCCTTTTGCGCTTCAGCGACGGCACCATCGGCGTACTCGACATCAACTGGCTCACGCCGGACAAGATCCGGCAACTCACCGTGACCGGCGAGAAAGGTATGTTCCTGGTCAACTACCTGACCCAGGACCTCTATTTCTACGAGAACGACTATGTGCGCAGCCAGTGGGACACGATCAGCGCCATCGCCGGGGTGAGCGAAGGCAACATGACGCGCCTGCGTCTGGAGCGGGCCGAGCCGTTGCGCCGCGAACTGGAAAGCTTCGTCGCGGCGGTGCGCGGGGAGAGTAACAACATTGTGGCCGGGGAGGATGGCCTGAAGGCCGTCGCCATCACCCAGCATATCGTCACCGCCGGACTCACCGGCCAGGTCATTCAGGTAGAAGAAAGCGGAACACGCTCATGATAGATACCGCAAACAGCGCAGACCCCCGGTCGTTAACGGTCGCCGTCGTCGGCCTGGGCAAGATCGGATTGCCGCTGGCCGCACAATTCGCCCGGCATGCGGGCGCCGTCATCGGCTGCGATATCAATCCACAGGTAGCCGAGGCCGTGAGCGCGGGCGCGTGCCCCATCGGCGAGGAGCCGGGCCTGCCCGAGCGCGTGGCCGCCGCGGTGGACGCCGGGCGCCTGCGCGCGACCACGCATACCGCCGAGGCGGTGGCCGAGAGCAACGTCGTGGTGATCATCGTGCCGCTGCTGGTCGATGAAACCGGCGCCGTCGATTATCGGATGGTCGACTCGGCTACCCGCGACGTGGCTCGCGGCCTGCAACCCGGCACGCTGGTGATCTACGAGACGACGCTGCCGGTGGGCACCACGCGCACGCGCCTGGGGCCGCTGCTCGAAGCCGGATCGGGCCTGCGGATGGGCCGCGACTTCCTGCTCGCGTTCAGCCCGGAGCGCGTCTATAGCGGGCGCATCTTTCAGGATCTGGCGACCTACCCAAAGATCGTCGGCGGCATTGACGCGCCGAGCACTGCCGCCGCCGTGGCTTTCTACCGGCGGGTGCTGAACCACGCCGCGATCCGCGCCGTCCAGGATGCCGAGACCGCCGAACTGGTCAAGCTGCTGGAAACGACATACCGCGATGTGAACATCGCGCTGGCTAGCGAGTTCGCGCGCTACGCAGCAGAGCGCGGCCTGCCCATCGACGAAGCGATTGCCGCCGCCAACACCCAGCCCTATTCGCATATCCACCGGCCCGGCATCGGCGTCGGCGGGCATTGCATCCCGGTCTACCCCTATTTCCTGATCAACGACGACCCGGCGGGCCATCTGACCTTGCCGCGCGCCGCACGCCAGGCCAACGACGGTATGGCCGCCTGGGCGCTGTCCCAACTGGGCGCCGTGTTGGGCGGCCTGGCCGGGCGGCAGATCCTCATCCTGGGGTACAGCTCCCGCGAGAATGTGAAAGAAACGGCCTTCACCACCGCCAAACTGCTCATCCGCGATCTCCAGGCGGCCGAGGCCCGCCCGCTGATCATGGACCCGCTCTACACGCTGGAGGAACTGGCCGCCTCCGGGGCGACCCCGCTCCCGCCCAGCGAGACGCCGCCGGTGGACGCCGTGATTGTGCAAGCCTATCACGCTGCCTTCAGCACTCTGGATTGGGCCACCTTCGCCGCGCAAGGCTGCCGGGTGGTGCTCGACGGGCGCAACATCCTCGACGCTCAGACCCAGGCGGCCATCCGGGCCGCGGGCATGATCTATCTGGGCATCGGGCGCTAAGCGGTCTGTATGGCCCGGCACGCGATCCAGGCGGGTCACGAGCAGTATGGTATAATGACTTCTAGCGTTTTGGATATTGTGCATGACTGAATCTTCGCCAACTGTTGCTACCCCACAAACGGTGCCCTGGGCCGGGCGCCGGGTGCTGATCACCGGCGCCGGGGGATTTATCGGAAGCCACCTGGCCGAGCAACTGGCGCGGGAAGGCGCACAGGTGCGCGCCTTCGTGCATTATAACGCGCGCAACGACTGGGGTCTGCTCCAGGCGCTGCCGCCCGACGTGGCCGCCGCCGTGGAAGTGGTGCCCGGTGACTTGAAGGACCCGGAGGCGTTGCGTAGCGCCGCCGAGAATATAGAGGTCATTTTCCACCTGGGCGCCCTCATCGCCATCCCGTATTCATACAGGCACCCGGTTGACGTGGTGCAGGCTAACGTGCTGGGCACACTGCACGTCTTGAACGCCGCGCGGGCCGCGGGTGTGGCCCGGCTGGTGCATACCTCGACCAGCGAGGTCTACGGCACCGCCCGCTACGCGCCGATTGACGAGGACCATCCCTTGCAGGGCCAATCGCCCTACGCGGCCAGCAAGATCGGCGCGGACAAACTGGTCGAAAGCTATGTGCGCTCGTTTGATCTGCCGGCGGTCACGGTGCGCCCGTTCAACACCTATGGCCCCGGCCAGTCGGCGCGCGCCGTCATACCGGCCATTATCACACAGGCGTTGAGTGGCGATGTGGTGCGCCTGGGCGCGCTGACCCCCACGCGGGATCTAACCTATGTGGCCGATACGGTGGACGGCTTTTTGCGCGCGGGCAGCGTCGCGGGCGTCGCGGGCGAGACCATCAACCTCGGCTCCGGCACGGAGATCGCTATCGGCACGCTGGCCGAGCGGATCATCGACCTGATCGGCAAGCCCGTGCGGTTGGAAACCGATGCCGGCCGCCTGCGCCCCGCCCGCAGTGAGGTGATGCGCTTGATCTCCGATAATCGCAAAGCGGCGGCGTTGCTCGGGTGGCGCCCCACGACCTCGCTGGACGAGGGGCTGGCCCGGACCATTGAGTGGATACAGGGCGAGTTGCACCGCTACAAACCCGCGATCTATAATGTGTGAGTTGCGATGAAAGCTGTGATCCTGGCCGGCGGTAAAGGCACGCGCCTGGCGCCGTACACGACCGTGTTCCCCAAGCCGATGATGCCGGTCGGCGATATCCCCATTCTGGAAGTGGTCATCCGGCAGTTAAGCACGGCGGGCTTCACCGACATCACGCTGGCCGTGGGGCACCTGGCCGAGCTTTTGATGGCCTACTTCGGCGACGGCAGCAAATTCGGCGTGTGCCTGCGCTATGCCCGCGAGGAGATGCCGCTGGGCACTGCCGGGCCACTGGCAACCATCCCTGGCCTCGATGAGCCGTTCCTGGTCATGAACGGCGACTTGCTGACGACGCTCGATTACCGCGAACTGCTGA
>JAICKM010000633.1 GCA_025927935.1 Chloroflexia bacterium
ACGGTCGATCTCACCCAGCGGCGCGTCTACCGCGACGGGGTGGAAGTGATGCTCACCCCCACAGAGTATCGCTTGCTGGCGCTGCTCGCCAGCCATCGCGGCAAGGTGCTGACCCACGAAATGCTGCTGGAGCAAGTCTGGGGGCCTGAATGGCGCGGGGAGCTACACCAGTTGCGCGTCTACATCGCCCGGCTGCGCCAGAAAATCGAGCCGGACGCCACCGCGCCGCGCTATCTGCTGACCCGGCCCGGCTTCGGCTACACGATGCCCGTCTAGCGAATTGCGGTTCGCCTGCCCGGTCGAGTCGGGAATTCTCCATTTGGTGATTTGTTTGTGACTTTTTCGGGCCATCCGCACACGGCAAAAAGACCCTTTTCCCATATGATAGAGAGGTAACACCGCCCCGGCCGGACGTGGCCGGGGCGGGCGGGGCGGCTCTCCACGCGAGGAGCCCTGTGCGTGTTTTTCGCTGTGGACGGGCGGCGAAGGGCAGAATCCCATTCATCAGGGCATCCCCGGATGCCTAGCAGAGGCAGGCGGATTGAGCGCTTCTATCAGTGTTGCCGGATCGCTGGGGCGGCTGTCCCAGGAGGATGCACCCACCTCCGGCTTGAGCATGTCACCTTCATATGCAACTGCGCGACCCCGCTGCCTGGTGCTAGCCGAAAACGCCAGCCTGCGCCTGCTCGTGCGCATGATCCTCTCGCTCGAAGGCTGGGAAGCCGTCGAACAAGAAGACTCCCCCTTTCAAGCCGTCGTCGCCGACCTGGACTGCTTTGTCTGGCCGGGCGAACGGGTGGGGCTGGTGGTCCGCCAGGCCATGCTGGCCGGGCTGCCCGTCCTGGCGCTCACCGGGCAGGAGCTGAGTCCGCAGGAGTGTGCGGCCATCGGCAACCCCCCGTTGCTGATGAAGCCGTTTGAACTGGCGAGCTTCATTCAAGTGCTCCATACCTGGCGGCTCCGCCTGGAGTCCCGCGCCGCCTGATCCGCCTACCCAGCAGGGCAGCAGGGGCCACCCGCTTAGCGGCGAGTGGCCCTTTTTCTGTGCCCCGCCCTACCCCGCAAGTCCCCTCGTCTACATCCGCACCGGCTTTTATCCAATCTTTGTTACATGTTTTGGCGAACTAGTAGATGTAGTGAAGTCCGTCTTTCGGCGGATCTTGGTTGGACCAAAGGCAAGAAGTCTTGACAGGAATCAGGGCATCGAGTATTATTTAGCACAGCTATTAATTAGCAAGGCTAACGTTAGCGATGAAGCTAATGTCCATATTATGAGGGAACACAGAGAAACCAAACTATGATTGAAACCGCACCTATAAGCGAGGCCACCACTCCCGCGCCTGCCCGCCCGGCAGTGGATCAGGCCGCCGACCGCGTACTGCGTGTCATCCCGGTCGTGTTCAAGCAGATGATCGTGAAGGCCCGCGAGGAAATGCCGGGCGCGCTCTGCGACCTAGGGGAGACCCAGTTCCGCATTATCCACGCCTTGAACCACGGGAGTTTCACGATAGGAGAACTCGCCGATCGCATGAAGGTGCGCACGCCGACCGTGTCGCGCATGATCGACGCGATGGTGGCGCGCGGCCTCGTGGACCGCGAACCCGACAGCGCCGACCGGCGCAAAGTCTGGCTGCACCTCACCGCCGAGGGCCGCGAGCTATCTAATGGGATGGAGCAGCACTTCCAAATCGCCGTTGCACGGTTCTTGCAACCGCTGGATGATGAAAAACTTCGGGCCATTGTCGCGGCCTGTGATGCGCTTGAAGGGCTACTGGCCGGCCCCGAGCGCAAAGAACCGCATTCTACTACTCGGGAGGATTCACGTTAATGGCAGCACAAGTCCAGGACCGGCGGCCCGCCGCTCCCGCATCGGTGGGAGAGCCGCCGGTTAAAAACCTGTTGATTATTATGATCGGCATCATGCTCGGCGTGTTGCTGGGCGCGCTGGATCAGACCGTCGTCGGGCCGGCCATGCCGAAGATCATCGGCGACCTCAACGGCTTCGATCATTATGCCTGGGTCTTCACGGCCTATATGCTCACCTCGACCGTCTCCGTGCCGATCTTCGGTAAGCTAGGCGACATGTATGGCCGCAAATGGTTCTATGTCGGCGGCATCGTCATCTTCCTGGCCGGCTCGATGCTCTGCGGGTTGTCGCAGGACATCTGGCAGTTGATCGGCTTCCGGGCCTTGCAGGGCCTGGGCGGCGGGATCATGTTCTCCAACGCCTTCACCATCATCGGCGACCTCGTGCCGCCGGCCGATCGCGGGCGCTGGCAGGGCTTGTTCGGCGGCGTCTGGGGCCTGGCGAGTGTGTTCGGGCCTACCGCGGGCGGCTTCATTACCGACAATCTCAGTTGGCACTGGGTGTTCTATGTCAATGTGCCGGTGGGCATCGTGGCGCTGGCCGTGTTGCTGACCACCTTCCCCAACATGCACCATAACACCGGCACCAAGAAAGTGATCGACTGGTTCGGCGCGCTGACCTTGATCGGCGCCATGTGCCCGCTGCTCATCGGCCTCTCGCTGGCCGGCACCGCCGACGACTGGACCTGGACTTCGTTCAACACGTTGAGCATGTTCTCCATCGCGGCGCTCTTCCTGGTGGCCTTCCTGTTCGTGGAAACGCGGGTGCGGGAGCCGATCATTCCGCTCGACCTATTCAAGAACCGCACCTTCACCCTGTCGGTGATCACGGTGTTCCTGACCGGTATCGGCATGTTCGGCGCGATCAGCTACATTCCGCTCTTTATCCAGGCGGTGCAGGGCGGCAGCGCGACCAGCAGCGGTAACGCGATTACGCCTATGATGCTCACGGTGGTGTTCTCCAGCGTGGTCACGGGGCAGCTCATTAGCCGCACCGGCAAGTACCGCGTGCTGGGCACCGTCGGCATGATCCTGCTGAGCGGGGGCATGTTCTTGCTCTCCAGCATGAACACCAGCACCCCGACCTGGCAGACGGTGGTTTATATGATGGTCATGGGTCTGGGCCTGGGTGTGGCGATGCCGCTCTATAACCTGGTGGTGCAGAACGCCTTCCCGATCACCCGGCTGGGCGTGGTCACATCGGCCGTCACCTTCTTCCGCTCGATTGGCGGTACGGTGGGGATCGCCGTCCTCGGCTCGATTGTGAACAATCGCTTCCAGGGCGAGTCGCTGAATCAGATCCGGCAACTCAACCCGCAGTTGGCGAGCCAGTTGCCGGCCGAATTCGTCAGCAAGCTCAACCCGCAGGTGCTGGTCAACCCGCAAGCAATTGACGGCATGCGCCAGGCCATGCAGGCCCAGCATGTTCCGGCCGCGCTGGTGAACGGCATTGTGGATACCATTCTCAAGGCGATGAAGCCCGCGCTGTCGATTGCCACCACCGAGGCTTTCCTGATCGGCGCCGTGACGTTGATTATCGCCATCGTCGCAACGGCCTTCCTCCAGGAGATCCCGCTGCGCAAGACCAACGAGCGCCCGGCCATGGCGATGGCGGAAGGTGACCGCCCGGCCGTGGTCCAGGAGAGCGAAGAGGCTCTGGCGGAGCAAGAACCGGTCGCACTGGCCGGGCGCCGCTGATCGAGTTCCAATCGGCACACGCCGGGGGCTAGTAGGCTCCCGGCGTGTGCGCCCGCCAATTCCCGCGTTACTCTAGCAAGCAGTGGTTGGGGGTCTTTTTGCGCCGAAAGTATTTGTGAAATTTAACACAATTTCGTAGCGATGCACGGTATCGGTTACACGCAACTTTGGGGGATCGCCAACGTAGGACCTGACAGGCACAAAGCCTGACTCAGCAAACATTATCGGGCCTGGCTATTGCTAATATCTGCACGAGAGCCGGGCAACATATACAACACAGATAAGGAAGACAGATAAGGAAGTGGCGCTTGGCCGCAGGCGCAATCCTCCGGCTAGAATCGGGTAGGGAGCGGGTAGGCAACGCACTAGCCGGCATAGCAGCACCGGGCTGACCATAAATACGGAAGGAAGTAGTAGATGCATCTGTTAACCAAAGCCGCGTTGAGCCGGATCGCGATTGTTCTTATGCTCGCGGTCTTTGTCATCGCCGGCGGTATCTATTCAGCTGGGCAACTCAAAAGCGAGTTGCTGCCGAGTATCGACATTCCCAGCGTGACCGTGATCACGGTCTATCCCGGCGCCGCCCCCGACGATGTGTTGCGCGATGTCACGGAGCCGCTGGAGCGGGCGCTCGCCGGCACCGAGAACCTCAAGACGACCAACTCCACATCGAACGACAACATCTCCATCGTGACG
>JAICKM010000203.1 GCA_025927935.1 Chloroflexia bacterium
CATGCCGCTGCTGGACGGCGGCCAGTGAAAGGCATATAAGCCCATGAACCCACCCGAACTACGTATGCGTCCCCAGGCTCTCGCCGCCGATGCGGACGGCATGCTGGTCGAGACCACACCCGCCACCGCGGGCTGGGAATACCTGAGCTTCCAGGTGCGCCGCGTTGTGCCGGGCGCGCCCTGGACCGGCAACACGGGCGACCAGGAAGCCGCGCTGGTCCTCGTGGGCGGGCGAATCACATTGCGGGCGGGCGATGAGACCTGGGCGATGGGCGAGCGGCGCAACCCGTTTGACGGCTTGCCCTGGAGCGCCTACCTGCCGCCGCGCACGGCCTTCACCATCGACGCCACCGAACCCGCCGATGTGGCCTGGTCCCAGGCCCCCGCCGAGGGCCGTTATCCGGCCCGCCTGATCCGGCCCGCCGACGTGCGGGTCGAGGATCGCGGCGTGGGGTCCACGGCGCGCACCGTGCGCCACATGCTGCCGCCCGAATTCCCCGCCGAGCGCCTGATCGTGGTCGAAGTGTTCACGCCGGAGGGCCACTGGTCGAGCTACCCGCCGCACAAGCACGACGTGGAAAACCCGCCCCAGGAGAATCTGCTGGAGGAGACATACTATTACCGGATCAACCCGCCGCAGGGCTTCGCGCTCCAGCGCATCTACACCCGTGATGGGCGCTGGGACGTGGCCGTGGTGGCCGAAGACGGCGACCTGGTGCTGGTGCCCGAAGGCTACCACCCGGTCAGCGCCGCCGCCGGGTACACCTGCTACTACCTGAACGCACAGGCCGGTCCGTCGCGCGCCTGGCTCACGCAAGACGATCCGCGGCACACCTGGGTCAAGAGCCGGGGCTAGCGCCCTCGTCGCTCAGGCCCAGGTGGGTGGCGAAGAAGGCGAGCGTGCGCTGCCAGGCATCGGCGGCGGCCTCCGGGCGGTAAGATGGGCGTGTGTCGTTGAAGAAGGAATGGCCCGCGCCGGGATAGATCTTCACGTCGTGCGGGATGTTGTACTGTGCCAGCGTTTGGTCCAGCTTGCGGCCCTGGTTGGCGAAAAAACGGTCGTCCGCGCCATAGCTCGCTGCTATGGGGCAGGCCAGGGCGACCCGTTCCAGCGGGCGCGGCGCCGCGCCGTAGAAGGCATGGGCCACCGCCACCTGCTTGTTGTGGACGGCCAGGGCCAGCGTGAACGTGCCGCCCATGCAGAAGCCGATCACGCCGATGCGCTCCGGGTCCACATCAGGGCGCTTGCGCAGGTAGCGCACCGTATTGTCCAGGTCGGTGATGCTGAAGCTGCGCAGCGGATTGGTCAGCACGCTGAGCATCACACGCACCATGCAGAAGCGGCGGTTGCCGCCGTGGGAAAAGAGATCGACGGCCAGCGCCCGGTAGCCCTGCTCGACAAAGCGGTCGGCAATGCTGCGGATATTGTCGTTGAGGCCATAGGCTTCGTGGATCACGATCACGCCAGGCCGCCGGGTCGTGTCGCCCGGCCCATTGAGGTAACCCTCAATCGCCCCGATCTGCACCGTCGTGCCGCCGCCGCTCGATTCCGCCATAGCCGGTCCTCCCCGCGTATGCTCATAGCATCGTGGCCGCCGAAGTATGCTTATTGTAGCACAGCAGCGGGCGAATGTGATATGATGAGCGCCGTGACCCGCCACCCCTACGCTGCACAGGATACATGATGCGACAGACACCGATGCGCAGGCCAACGACCCTGCGGGCGCTCCTCTCCAGCCTGGGGCTCCTGCTCGCCGGCCTTGCGCTCTTACTCACCGGGCGGATCGCCCACGCCGACCACGGGCCGAAGCCGAGCCAGACCTTCCAGTTTGTCTACCAGACAGCCCAACCGATCCCGATCTGGGGCGGGCAGCTGCTCGATTGCGAGGATCCCGCCTGCACCACCAGCACGCCCGTGGACAAGCGGGTGGTCGCCTACTTTCTCTGCTCGACCGAGTCGTGCAACGCGACCAGCCCCACCGGCTACGCGCAATATCAGAAGCTGGTCATCCGCTTCGCCGACAAGACCCGTGAGAGCGCGCCTTTCACGCACCGCGACAACGGCGATTTCCACAACGAGTTTACCGTGACGGTGCGCGAGAACGATCTGCTGGTCGCGGAAAACGCTTCGCTTTATGAATTCATCAGCCCCTTCCAACTGCTGCTGTTCTTTCCGGCCCTGTTCTTCACGCTGCTCGTCGAATTAGCGGTAGCGGCAGTGTATCTAAAAGCAAGGCAGCGGCTCAACAGGCGCACCTTGCTCTGGGTCGTCCTGGCTAACATCCTGTCGGTGCCCGTGGTCTGGTTCGTGTTGCCCCTGCTGCACCGCAGTTGGGGCCTGGATGCGACAGTCATTATCGTCCTGTCGGAACTGTTTGCGTTCGCCTTTGAAGCCGGGTTCCTTTACCTGACCAATCGCCAAATTCTGACTGCCCGGCACGTGGTCATCTTAAGCGTGCTGATGAACGCAAGCAGTTTCTTCCTGGGGATTTGCAGTTCGGGCATCGCTTGAGTCACCCGCGTGCGTTCGGACATGATTGGCACCTAACGAAAAGCCGAAACCGGTAGCGCGTTCCGGCTTTTCGTTATGTGCAGCCCGCTACCTGCCCGGCGACGGGCGCGCAGCGATGCCCGCGGGCGCGGAAGGAACGCCGGCACGGGCGGCAGAGCGGCTCCCCGCCGTAGCTAGCGATTATACCAGGCGACGAGGCCGTTGAAGAGTTGCTCGGCAATCGCCTGCTGCCGGGTCCCCGTGCCGTCGGCCAGCGCCTGGGCCTCAGCCGGGTTCGACAGGAACACGGTTTCCGCCAGGCTGGCCGGCGCATTGGTTTTGAGTAACAGCCCGGAGGCGAACTGGGCGATGCCGGACTTCTGAAGCGGGCCGGTGCCGTCGGGGCGGGTTAGATTGTAGTTGTTCCAGATCGTCTGCGTGAAAGTGCGATCCTTGATCTGCTTGCCGTAGAACGCTTTGAAATAGTCGACGCTGGGATCACTCGCGGCATTGAGGTGGATCGAGAGCACGCTGTCCGCTTTGCCGTTATTGCAAATGGTAGCGCGGTCGGTATTGCCCAACGTCTGATCGCCGGTACGGGTCATCACGACATTGTACCCCTTGCTACCCAGCAACGCCTGGAGGCGCCCCGCGATGTCGAGAGTGAGATCCTTCTCCTTCAAGCCAAAATAGGTGGCCCCGGCATCGGTTCCGCCATGACCGGCATCGACGCAGACCGTGTGCGGGATGGTCGTGCCGCCGCCGTGCGCGGCGGCAGCCGTGCCGGCCATAGGGAGTGTCGCAAGCACGAGTGTCATAACCAGGAAAGTTAAGATCCGGCTCATAGCGGTTCCTCCTATCGCGTATGGGATGAGGGCAGTACAGAGGATAGCCAGTAGATCGCTGAGAAAAAGTTTACCCGAAAGAAAGGATGTATGCAATGCAACCGGCGTAGAACGATCAGGCAGGCAGACCCGCGACCGGCCGGCAGCGGCTTGGCAGCAGTTGCGGGGCTGTGCTACAATACCGGCGCGGCTACCGGCTTACCCACTCTTTACTCACCGCTGATTCACGGAGGTATGGGATGATACCAGGAGGGCGCGCTCGCGGCTGGACGCTGATCGGGCTGTGTATTTTAGTGCTGGCGCCATTCGCAGGATGGAGCCGGGCGAAGCCGGTCGCGGCCCAGGCGCTCGATCTCGGCGCGGAGATCTTCTCCTATGGCGCCGATCAGATCCCCGACCCCAACAGCCCCGATAATCGCGTGCGTAACTTCTACTTGCGCACGGTCGCGGGGGGCGACGACAAGCAGATCACCCAGCTAGGGAACGTCTGGTATCAGAACTGGTCGCCGGACGGCACGCAGATCGCGCTGGTCACGGAAGCGCTGACGCTGTACCTGATGAACGCCGACGGCAGCAACCTGCAACGGCTGGCTGACGGTGTCTACTCAAACCCCTTCTGGTCGCCCGACGGCCGGTTCATCGCCTACCTGGGCGGCGAGGCGTGGAGCGCCAAGCCCCTGCCACGCGGCGACCTCTGGATCATCCCGCGCGGCGGCGGGGCGGCCTGGAAGGTGCCCGGCGCCACCGACATCCCCAGCCTGCCCGCGGGCGTGGCCTGGTCGCCCGACGGCACGCACCTCGCGGCGGGCTTCCCCGGCCCCATCTTCGACGTGACTGACCCGGCGGCGGCGCCCGCGCCCCTGCCCGGCGACGGCGTGAAGATGTGGGTGCTCGGCGGCGCCTGGTCGCCCGACGGCCGCTACCTGGCCGTGAGCGACGGCAACCGCTTCGGCGTGCTAACCCTGGCGACGGGCCACTTTAACACCGTGCTGACCGCTCGCGGCGCGCCCGGCACGACGAAGAGCGGCGCATCCTGGGCGCCCGGCCCCAAGCGCGTCGTCATCTCCGTCTCCGGTGCGAGTGGCGAAGCGCACCGCGTCTACAGCGCCGATCTCGACGGTCTGAACCCCAAAGCGATCTGGACCGTGCCCTACACCTTCAACCCGCGCAACGACGAGATCTCGTCCATCGGCCCGCCCGGCGTCTCGCCCAGCGGCCAGCAGATCCTCATCCGCGTCAGCCGCACCAAAGCCCAGGCCGGCAAGCTGATCTTCTTGCACTCGACCTGGCTGCTGCAACTGGACGGCAGCAACAACAAGGAGCTGATCCCCGGCAGCTTCAACGCCGTCTGGAAGCCGAAGGTGCGCTTCGACACCGACTCGGCCTTCTACAACACCTGGAAGCTAAGCGACAACGCGGTGGCCGCGGGCTGGGTCGCCCGGCCCTGGCTGTGGGGACCCAAGCCGATCCTGAGCACGAAAGAGCCGTGGAGCGACTCGCCGGGCGGCGCGCGCCAGGTCGAGTACTTCGACAAAGGCCGCATGGAGATCGCCAATCCCGCCGCCCAGCGCCCGGATAAGTATTATGTCACCTCGGGCCTGCTGGCGAAGGAACTCGTCACGGGGCAGATGCAGACCGGCCCCAGCACTTTCACTAACACCGTGCCCGCGGCGGTCGTCGTGACCGGGGACGCCACCAACAACCCGGCGCCGACCTACGCGACCTTCAACAAGCTGGGCGCGGGCACTGACGCGGGGAAAACCACCGACCGCACCGGGCAACACGTCTCCGCCACGCTGGCCGCCGGCGGCGGCACCGCCGACGATCCCGGCCTGGGCGCGGGCGTGACCTACGCGCACTTCGTCGCCGAGAGCGGGCACAACATCCCCGACGCCTTCTGGGACTGGCTGCAAAAGCAACCCGACTGGGTCAGGCTGATGGGCTACCCGATCAGCGAACCCTACTGGGTGCGCGCCACCGTGGCGGGCAAACCCGACCAGCCGGTGCTGGTGCAGATCTTCGAGCGGCGCACGCTCAGCTTCAACTTCCAGAACCCGCCGGAGTGGCGCGTCGAGTTGGGCAACGTCGGCCAGCAGTACGTAGCCTGGCGCTATCCGGACCAGTAACGCCGGGTCATAAAAAGCCCCCACGCGGCATGTTCCGCATGGGGGCTTCTTCGTCTAAACCGGTTTACTGTGCTGTTTCGAGGTCCTCTTCATCGGCTTCGGACTCATCCTCCTCGTCGAGGAGGGCCGCCTGGCGGGCATGCCGCCAGTTGTCCAGGCCGAAGACGGTCGGCACCAGGAACAGGTGGATCGACATCAGCAGGAAGACCGTGTCCCGCAGGATGCTGCCCACGCCGACCGGCTCGTTCATAAACGCGTTGAACGGCGGGAAGGCTTTGAGGATCGCCTGACCGACGGGGGTATCCTGGGCGCCGGCAAAGCAGCCGCAATCGGGCGACAGGCCGCGCGACGCCGCCTGGATCATGGCGATCAAGAAGATGATGTTGAGCGCGCCCGACAGGACCGCCATCGGCCGCATGAACAGGCCCAGCAGCAGGAACAGGCCCAGCCCCATCTCCAGCGGCGGCAGGCCCACGGCCATCGCATCCACCATTAGCTTCGGTAGGGGCATCTCGTAGCTGTTAATACTCGCAGCCATGCTTTCCGGGATGCCCAGCTTGACCAGCCCGGCCAGGAAAAAGATCACACCGAGCACCAGGCGCGAGATCAGCGTCAGGTAGGGATTGGTCAGCAAGCCGCCCAATCCGGCGCCCGTGCGGGGCGCGGCATCAGCCACTAGCCGCCCATCGCCGTTCGGTAGGCTGCGCTCGGCGTCCACCCGCCCGGCCATGACTACTGCCCTGCTTTCAGCGCCGTGTCCAGCAGCGCGGAGACGGATTCCACGCTGATGTCGGAGTCGGGCATAGCGTTAATCTTGCCGGTGGCGTCGATAACGTAGACTGTCGGGAAGTACTGCACGGCATACGTATTGGACACCGAGTAGTCCTTGTCGAACATCAGCGGATACTGCGTGCCGTAGGTATCGCGGAACCACTTGAGATCATCTATCGTCGCCGCGCTGGTGTGGTCGTGCCCATAGGGACTCGCGTTCACACCGAGGAACTGCACGTTCTTGTCCTTGTAGGCGTCGGAAACCTGGTTGAAGATCTTCGAGTCTTCCTGGCAGTGCGGGCACCAGGTCGCCAGGAACTCCAGCAACACGACTTTGCCCTTGAACTGGCTCAGCGAATAGTTCTGCCCATCGGCGGCAGGCAAGCTGAAATCGGGCGCGGACGCGCCCACGGGGACCGGCGTTGCATTGCGCGGAATCTGGGCCGCCGGGCTGGTGCCGCCGGGCGTGGTGGTCGGCGCCTTATTCGCGGTCAGTACCGCGATCACCAGGATCGCCACGCCGACCACGCCGGCCAACATCATGGCGATATCGAGGCTACTGAACCGGAACCCGCCCTTGCGCTTGGCGTTGCGGCGCGCGGCGCCCCGCCCCACGGCGCTCGGTCGATTGGGTGTGACGGTGACTTTGCCGGCGCGGGCCGCGCCCGGCTTGGCGCCCGGTGCCGCGGTGGGCCGCCCATTGGGCACGACGGCCTTGTTACCCGCAGTTCGATTGGTAACACCCACGGGCTGACCGGCGGGCTTGCCGGTCGGTTCCTTATTCATGTCCTGCTTCCTCTCTCCAGCCAATGGTGCGGGGGCCTACCCCTGCCCGCCAATGTGATGATCGACGCCACGGTACATATCGATGAAATGGCGGATGCCGTTCTCGTCAAGGGTCGGGAACCGCTGCATATGCGTCCAGGCCGTCAGCACGACCGGCTCTTTCAGCGTGGGATACGGCACCATCAGCACATGCTGATTGATCTGGGTGCTGTTACCGTTAGGCAGCCGCATACTCACATATATGTTGTCGTAGCTCTTTACGATAGCCTTGAGCCGCTCAACATCGGCGGCCGGCAGGTCGGGGCGATATTGGACGATCACGCCACCGTCTTCCATGTTGTGAACGTATTCAACCGGGTTAAGAGTTTTATCGGAGACACCCCAGGCCGCCAGCCCGTCCAGATGCGGGCCGGACGTCGGCGGGTCGGTCGTGTACGGCTCGTGGGCCGCAGTGGCGCTCGCCACGTGGGTGTGACCCTGGTCCGGGTAGCTCTCGCCGGGGTGTGTGTAGCTGTACCAGAAGACGAGACCGCCCACCACCAGCACGACGACCAGTCCGGCGCCCACGCTCGTGATGATGCGGCGGCGGAGTCGCGCGGCGCGGGCCGCGGCGGCCTGCGCTTCCCGGCGGGCTTGCACCTGCGCGCGGGTGGCCTGGCGCGTCTCGTCCATTTGCCGGCGGATCGCTTGTTGTTGGGCACGTGTCTGCGGCGGAGGCACACTGACGGGGGGTTTCTTGCTGCCGGCCGTCTTGGGCATACTTTCCCTTTCTCTGTTCTTTCGAGGTTGACGCAAGGGGCATCGTCCCAAAGTATAGGCGAGAGATCGGCCGGATGTCAAGTCTTGACACCTTTCTTTGGCCGGTGCTATACTGTCTCAGCCCCAACCCGGCCCACCTATGGTTTCGATCCCGCGCGGGACCCGCCCACCGGCCCGGTCCCGCTTGTCCCGCCCCGGCCAATGACGGCCCCCCGGCGGCAGGTCTGACGAGGAGGTCAGAGTCGTATGCCCGAACTGATGCGCGCCGTGCTGAAGGCCGAAGCCGCCCCCGGCGCCGTCCTGGCTCAGGTCCCCGTGCCCACCATTGGCCCGGACGATATCCTGGTCCGCGTGAAGGCCGCCAGCATGTGCGGCACCGATCTACATATCTATAATTGGGACCCCTGGGCGCAGTCGCGTTTCCATAAACCGCCCATGGTGTTCGGCCACGAGTGCTGCGGCGATGTCGTGGAAGCCGGCCGCAACGTCGCCAACGTGCAGGTCGGCGATTTTGTGTCCCTGGAAAGCCACATCACCTGCGACCACTGCCTGCAATGCCGCACCGGCCAGGGCCACATCTGCGCCAACGTGCAGATCCTCGGCGTGGACCGGCCCGGCGTCTATGCCGAGTACGTCAGCGTCCCAGCCAAAGTCGCCTGGAAGAACCCGCCGGACATGCCGGTCGAGGTCGCCTCCATCCAGGAGCCGTTCGGCAACGCCGTGCACACCGTCTTCTCCTGCGACATCCCCACCAAGCGCGTGGCCGTCATCGGCTGCGGCCCAATCGGGCTGTGGGCAATCGCGATTGCCAGGGCGGCGGGCGCCTCCGCTGTCTACGCGGTGGATATCAACCCGTTGCGCCTGCACCTGGCCGAGCAGCAGGGCGCCACGATGGTCATCAACTCACGCGAGACCGACCCGGTGGCCGCCGTCCGCGCGGCCACCGACGGCGAGGGTGTGGACGTGATGCTGGAGATGTCGGGCAACCCGCGCGCCATCTCGCAGGGCTTCGAGATGTTACGCTATGGAGGGGAGGCCGCGCTGCTCGGCCTGACCGCCCGCCCGGTGGAGATCGACCTGAACACCGCCGTCATTTTCAAGGGCGCGCGGGTCCACGGCATTTCGGGCCGGCGCATCTGGGATACCTGGTACCGCACGCGCGGCCTGATCCTGTCGGGCGCAGTCGATCCCACCTGCGTCATCACCCACCGTCTCGATCTGGCAGAATTTGACAAAGCCTTCGCCATGATGAATTCGGGAGAAGCCGCCAAGGTCGTGCTGTTTCCCTGAGCCGGCCCGGCGTTATAAGGAGCATCCGCCATGCAAGACACACTACGCGCCCGCCTGAGCGGGGAACTGGATAGCCTGCGCGAAAAGCATCTCTACCGCAAGTTACGTGTCGTCTCCGGCGAGCAAAAGGCCGTCTGCGTGATCGACGGCAAAGAGGTGATCAACCTCTCCTCCAATAACTACCTGGGCCTGGATACCCATCCGTACCTGCGTCAGAAAGCCGAGGAAGCAATCCAGAAGCTGGGTGTCGGCAGCGGCGCGGTGCGCACCATCATCGGCACGATGGACATCCACCAGGAGTTGGAAGAGCGCCTCGCCAAGTTCAAGCACACCGAGGCCACGCTGACCTTCCAGTCGGGCTTCACGGCCAACACGGGCACCATCGGCGCGCTGATGGAAGAGGGCGACGCCATCATCAGCGACGAATTGAGCCATGCCTCGATCATCGACGGCATCCGCCTGTCGAAGGCGCAGCGCTTCATCTACCGCCACAGCGACATGAACCACCTGGAGGAGCAGCTTAAGGCCGCGCAGGGCAAGCGCACGCGCATGATCATCACCGACGGCGTGTTCAGCATGGACGGCGACATCTGCAAGCTGCCGGAGATTGTGGAACTGGCCGAGCGCTACGGCGCCGCGACCTTTGTGGACGACGCGCACTCCAGTGGCGTGCTGGGCCAGAACGGGCGCGGCAGCGTGAACCACTTCGGCCTCGACGGGCGGGTGGACATCCAGGTCGGCACGCTCTCCAAGGCCATGGGCGCGCTGGGCGGCTATGTCGCCGGAGTGCAAGAACTGCGCGAGTTCCTGATCCACCGTGCCCGCCCGGTGCTTTTCAGCACCTCGCACCCGCCGAGTGTCGTCGCCACCTGCATCGCCGCCATCGACGTGATGGAGCGCGAGCCGGAACTGATCGAG
>JAICKM010000383.1 GCA_025927935.1 Chloroflexia bacterium
GGGCCGGTGGAGGACTCCACCTTGCCAGCGTAGGGGCGGACCGGCGCGGATACGCCCGGCAGGAAGCGGCTGTGCTATAATGCGCGCACCGGCGCCCCGCGCGCCGCCCGGCCCGCTGCTTCGCGCCACAGAACGGAGGTTGCCCATGCCTATCGCCATTGAGCATATTCATCATGTCCGGCTGACCGTCACCGATCCGGACCGGTCGCTGGCGTTCTATACGCAGATCCTGGGCTTCCAGGTGCTCCGCGCCGTGCCCGGCGGCGTGCTGCTGACGCAGGGCGCCTTCCTGCTGGGCCTCGGCCCGGCGCCCGACCCCGCGGCGGCCCCGGCGGACGACCGGTTCAACGAGAATCGCGTGGGGCTGGACCACCTCAGCTTCCAGGTGGCGGACCGCGCCGCGCTGGAGGCGGCCGTCGTGCTGTTCGACGGCCAGGGCATCGGCCACGGCGAGATCAAGGACCTGGGCGGCCGCCTGTGGGTGCTGGCCTTCCGCGACCCCGACAACATCCAACTGGAGCTATCCGCCCCGGCCTGACGCGTGCTGCGTGCTGAGGGCGGAGTGCTGAGTGCTGAGTCCGACGGATGCCGAGGGCGGCGTCGGGGCAACCCGATTAAAATCGGGACTCCACTCGCCCCGCAACGGCCCGATTAAAATCGGGACTCCACTTGTCCCCACCGCCCGATTAAAATCGGGCCTCCACCCCGACTCCGGAGTCCCGATTTTAATCGGGCGCCGCCCCACCGACCACCGACCACCGACCACCGACCGCTGATCTTACAGGCTTGTAAGCAATTCCCCCGCCCAAATGCTTGCAACCCGGCGGCAATTCTGGGCATAATTGCAACACACCGCCCGGCCCGCGCCGCGAAGGGGGGCCGGGGGTTAGGCCCGCCCACCTGCACCGGAAGGAGCTTCAGATGCGTCACATTCCCCTCCCACGGATCATTATCGCCGCCCTGGCGCTGGCCGCGCTGTGCCTGAGCGGCGGAGCGCCCGCGCCCGCCGGGGCGCCCGCCCTGCGCACGCCCGCCGGCCTGCCGCTGGCCTTTGAGCCGAACGCCGGGCAGAGCGACGCCGCCGTGCGCTACCAGGTGCGCGCGCCGGGCGGCTGGCTCTACTTCACCAACAGCGAGGTCGCCCTGGTGCTCGACGCGCGGGCCGCCGCCGCCGGCAAGGGCGCCGCGCCCGCCGCGCCCGCCGCCGTGCGCATGCAGTTTGTCGCGCCCGCGGACGCCACGCTGAGCGCCGCCGAAAGGCTGCCCGGCACCGTCAGCTACCTGCGCGGCAGCGACCCCGCCGGGTGGCAGACCAACCTGCCCACCTATGGCGCCATCCGCTATGCCCGGCTCTATCCGGGCGTGGACCTGGCCTATACCGGCAGCGATGGGCGGCTGAAAGGCACCTACATCGTCGCGCCGGGCGCCGACCCAGCCCAGATTCGCTGGCGCTACGCCGGGGCCGCGGGCGTGCAGGTGGACGGCGCGGGCAACTTGCAGATCGCCGTCGCCACCGAGGGCACCGCCGCGCCCGCGGGCACGCGCGTCACCGAACTGGCCCCGGTGGCCTGGCAGGAGACGGCGCGCGGGCGCGTGCCGGTGAGCGCGCGCTATGTCGTGGCCGCCGGCGGCAGCATCGGCTTCGCGCTGGGCGCCTACGACCCGTCGCGCGTGCTGGTCGTCGATCCCACGCTGACCTATGGCACGTATTTGGGCGGGTCGGACAAGGACGAGGCCCACGCCATCGCGCTCGGCCCCGACGGCAGCATGTATGTCGCCGGCACGACGCTGTCGGCCAACTTCCCGCACACCGGCCCCGGCCTGGCCGGCGGGCGCGACGCCTTCATCACCCGGCTGAACCCCGCCGGATCCGCCGTGGTCTACTCGCTCATCCTGGGCGGCAGCGGCGACGACTATGCCCTGGCCGTGGGCGTGAACGCGGCGGGCGAAGCCTATGTGGCCGGGCAAACCAGTTCGCCCAACTATCCGGTGGCCGGGGCGATCCAGCCCACCTACGGCGGCGGCACCAACGACGGCTTCCTGAGCAAGATCAACGCGGCGGGCACCGGCCTGGCCTGGTCTACCTACTGGGGCGGCAACAGCGACGACGCCGTCAACGCGCTGGCCCTCGACACGGCGGGCAATGTCTACCTGGCCGGCCACACCCAGTCGCCCAACTTCCGCACGCAGACGCCCTTCCAGGCCCACCTGGGCGGCTTCGGCGGCGACGACGCCTTTGTCAGCAAGTTCACCCCGGCGCAGAGCCTGGTCTACTCCACCTATCTCGGCGGCAACGCCGAGGACCTGGGCACCGGTATCGCCGTGGACGACCAGGGCGCGGCCTATATCACCGGGCAGACCGGCTCGACCACCTTCCCGATCGCCAACGCCTACCAGCCCGCCAACAACGGCGCGTCCAACGCCTTCGTGACCAAGCTGCTGCCCGCGGGCAACGCGCTGGCCTACTCGACGTATCTGGGCGGCAACCGCTTCGACTACGGCCAGGACATCGCCGTGAACGCGGCCCGCGAAGCCTACGTGGTGGGCTACGGCGATTCGGCCAACTTCCCCACGCTGCACCCGCTCCAGCCGACGAACCACGGCGGTCTCGACGCCTTCGTGACCAAGTTCAGCGCGGCGGGCACCACGCTGGCCTGGTCCACCTTCCTGGGCGGCAACACCGACGACCGCGCCTATGGCCTGGCCGTCACGGCGGCGGGCGAGGCGTATGTCACCGGCAACACCCAGTCGCTCGACTTCCCGCTGGCCCAGCCGCTGCAACCGCAGTACGCGGGCGGCGCCTATGACGCCTTCCTGGCCCACATCGCGGCGGGCGGCACGAGCCTGGTCTATTCCACCTACCTGGGCGGCGGGGGCGACGACGGCAGCGGCGGCGGCGACGAAGGCCGCGGCCATGGCATCGCCGCCAACGCGGCGGGCCTGGTCTACCTGGCCGGCGGCACCTCGTCCATTGACTTCCCGACGCGCAACCCCGTGCAGCCCGCGCCGGGCGGCATCCTCGACGCCTTCGTGGCCCAGGTCAGCGCGCTCAACGCGACCAACACGCCCACCGTGACCGGCACTCCGCCCACGGCCACCCCCACGCGCACGCCCACGGCCACGGTGACGGGCACTCCGCCCACGGCCACACCGACGGTGCCGCCCACGGCCACCTTCACCCCGCGCCCGCCCGCGCCCACGCGCACGCCCACGGCCACGCCCACCGCCTGCCCGATCCAGTTCAGCGACGTGCCCGCCGATAGTCCCTTCTACACCTTCATCCGCTGCCTGGCCTGCCAGGGCGTGGTCGGCGGCTACAGCGACAACACCTTCCGCCCCGGCAACAACGTGACGCGCGGCCAGGTGTCCAAGTTCGTGTCCAACGCGGCGGGCTACACCGACGCCATCCCGCCCACGCAACAGACCTTCACCGACGTGCCGCCCACCGACACCTTCTGGCTGTTCATCGAGCGGGCCTATGCCCATGGCGTGATCAGCGGCTACAGCGACCACACCTTCCGCCCGACCAACAACGTGACCCGCGGCCAGATGTCCAAGTTCGTCAGCAACGCGGCCAACTACAACGACCCCATCCCGCCCACGCAACAGACGTTCACCGACGTGCCGCCGACCGACCCGTTCTGGCTGTTCACCGAGCGCGCGGTGCTGCACGGCGTCATCGCCGGGTACGCCGACCACACCTTCCACCCGGTCGCCGACGTAACCCGCGGCCAGACCAGCAAGTTCATCAGCAACGCCTTCTTCCCCGGCTGCTCCCCGCGCCGGTGACGAGTGGTGAGTGCTGAGTGGAGACGAGAGACAAGAGTAACGGGTAGAGACGCGTAGTAAACAGGGGCGGACCGCCGTGGGTCCGCCCCTTTGCTTTCCCCGTGCGTAGGGGCGCGAGAAATCGCGCCACGGGCCGTAGCACATCGCGCCTGCCGCCTTACTCCCTCCAATCAGGAGGCCAGCGCCGTGAAAATATCGATCCAGCACTCGGACGGCAAGAGGTGGCCGGTACCGGCGTAGAACGTGGCCCGGCAGTTGGGGATCGCCGTGGCGAGATACCTACCGCGCTCGATCGGTACGTTTGGATCCAGTTCACCCTGCCAGATGTGAGCCGGCACCGCTATGTCTTGCACCCGGAAGGGCCAGGGGCGATCCAGCAGCCAGGAGTCCCAGGCCCAGCCCCCCAGGCCCTGCCGGAACATCTCGGGAAAGCTGCGCCGGAAGGTCTCCTGTGTCTCGGGTTGTCCAAAGACCATCCGGTCGCACTCAGGTACCCCTCCCGCCAACTGCTCCAGCATCATGTCGGCGTCGGGCGGCAGACTGCCGTAATGCTCCCTGAACCAGGCCAGGAACTCCGGCCAGGGCATGCTGCGCGCCGCCACCGTCTCCTCGTCCAATTCGCGCTCGGCTGGCGGTAGCTGATCGGCGCCTTCCCGGTCGCCGGGCAACGGCGCGGGGCTGCTAACCAGGCCCACCACGCGGACTCGTTGGGGCAAGCTGTAGGCGCACGCCGCTGCATACGGCCCCCCGCCGGAAACTCCGACCACAGCGAACTGCGCGATACCCAGCGCGTCGGCAAGTTGCGCCAGGTCGCCGGCCCATCCCAGCATGCCCCAGCCGGTATAGAAATCGGAGCCACCGTAACCGGGCCGGTCGGCGACGATGATCCGGCTGCCGGCCTCTCTCGCCCGGATCGCGATCGTGTATAACCCGCGGGATCCCGGCGTGCCATGACAAAGCATGATCGGCCAACCCGCCGGTTCGCCGTATTCGGCGTAAGCCAGCCGCCGCCCATCGCGCAGCATGATACTGCTGTCCACGATTGGAAACCCATCATCCATTGCGCCGCACCTCCTGCTAGCGTTAATCCGCGGCTACCGCGCCGGCGCCACCCGCGCGCCCGCCTGCGGGCGGCATCCGGGTAAGGCGGCTGGCGCGATTTATCGCGCCGCCACGAATCCTGCTGGGCGGGTTCCCCCGTGCGTCCAAGAGGGGCCCGTCGCGCAGCACGCGACGGGTCAGGGGGGCGCCAACCCGAAATGCTGATAGTTCTTCTCGATGAAGGCGCGCCACTTGTCCGGCACCTCCTCCTTGGGATAGATGGCCTCCACCGGGCAGGCGTCTACGCAGAGGCCGCAGTCAATACATTCTTCGGGGTGAATGTACAATATCTCCCACGCCTCGTTCTTGCCGTAGATGCAGTTCACCGGGCAGACATCCACACAGGCCGTGTCCTTCTTGCCGATGCATGGTTCGGTGATGATATAAGTCATCGCACTTGCTCCTGGCCGCAGTGGGGTCCCGCAGGACATGGGGTCGCCCCACCTGTGCGGGGGCCGGAGAGGAACGCTGGGGCCGGCGCGGCAAGGAGAGCAGAGGTGGGTTAGCGCTATCTTACGATCATCGAGGCCAGGTGTCAATACCTGAGCTACACGCCTCCAATACCCGTTCGACCGCGAAGCGGATGAGTGACAATCATCGTTCTCGTGCCCGCGTGGCCCCGCCCGCGCCGGCACACCCCGCGCCCGACCCCGCCGGTGGGCGGTACGGGCCGGGCGGTGCAGGCGGATTCAGCAGCTATTGACTCACGCATACCGTTGTGCTAAATTGTGATTGGTACCGGAACGCGTGGGCGCGGTCCACGCGCTGTTGACTCCGTGTACCACCGGGCCGGTCCCACCGGCCCTCGGGCCGCCCGGCCAGGCGCGCCCGTAGCTACCTGCCCCCCAGGGCGCGGGGGGATCCACACACCAGCAGATTCGGACAAGTGCATAAGGAGACCGGTCATGCAGATCGTGCGCTGGGCGGCGGTGGCCGCCGCGACCCTGGTGTTAGTCTTGATCGCCCTCGATCTACCCGGCAGCCTGTCCACCCAGGCCGCCGCCTCCGCTGCCCGGCCGGGCCGGGCCACGGCCACGACCACGCCCACCCCCGTGGCTTGCGTCGTCACCGGCGCCCCCACCCGCGTGCCCACGCCCGCCTTCACGCCCGGCCCCGGCTGCTCCGCCACCCCGGCGCGGGGCACCTTGCGTGCCGATATTACCGAGCACGCCGCCACCACCGAGGCGCGCTTCACTAACCGCTCCAACACCTGTAGTTACCCAATTGGCCTGGCCGTCTACCGCGCCCCCGACGGCAACATCGACCACCAGCAGTTGTACGATTACCGGCTGGCCGTCATCCCGCCCAACAGCACCCTGGTGCTGACGGTCAATAACCCCACCTGCGCCTTCCAGTCCGACGCCTTCTACGGGCCGCTGCTGGAGTCGTTCGCCGGGGGCGGGCGCTACGACAAGCGCCGGCTGGACGACGACTTGGGCAACGCGGGCCGGCCCTGCTCCGTCTGCGTGACCGCCACCCCGACCAGCACGGGCACGCCGGCGTCCCCCACGGCGACGCCGACGCTCCCACCGCCGCCGCCCACGGGTGGCCCGATCAAGGTACAGGCCAAAAATGCGGCCGGGTCCGGTTCGCGCTGACCAGGGACCGGCGGGCGGGCAGCCCGGCGACGCGGGGCGCCCGCCCGCTTGCTCGAAAGGTCAAACGCCCCTCCCCGCGCCGGGGTGGGGCCGGAGGAGAGGTTGGACGCCCCGCAGCCAAGCCGCGGGCTAGCTAAGGCCGCCTGCGCGACCTAGCCCACGCAGACTGCCCGCCGCACTCGTCGTACTGACCACTGACCACTGACCACCGACCACTGACCACTCGTCGCACTCAGCACTCAGTACTCAGCA
>JAICKM010001032.1 GCA_025927935.1 Chloroflexia bacterium
CGTGACGCAGAGGCCCAGGATCAGCGCGCTCCCGATCACGGCGCGGGCGCTCGCGCAAATGATGTGCATGAATGCGTAGTCTTCCTAGCTGCGGGTAATTGCCGCGGATGGCGTCGCCGGCGCGGGCACCGGGACATGCGCCGGACGGGCCGCCTCAAATCGCCGCCATTCTACCATTTCATACCGGATCAATCAAGCAGCGGTTCCGGCACGCAGGCGGACCAACCTAACCCCCCGGCCTCCCGCCGCGGGAAGGAGAAAGCCGACTCCCCGCGGCGAGGCGGGGCCGGGGGCAGATTGGGCCACCTGTTGGTGGGGCGGTGGTGCTTTGCCGCAGCAGGATGCGGTGTCCGGCTGATCGGCAATGGTGCAAGAACGCCGCACCGGCGGTCGTTGTTGCTACCGAGGCAGCGTGTTCACGATGCGTTCAATCTGCTTGACGTGCGGCCGTTCATGGAGCGCCAGCCACTGGGCATACGACAGCACGGTCCGCTCGAGAACCTTGCCCGCCCCCGTAATGGTCGCCGCTCGTGCCCAGCCTGCGGGCGGCAACGGTTCCAGGACGGCCAACAGCTGGGTCCGTTGCGTGGCGAAGGCGTGCAACGAGGGCTGAAATGCCTGCTCACGATAGTCCGTTTTTTGGATCCACGTCCGGGGATTGACCGCGCGCAGGGCCGGCATGTCCTGGGCGATGATCGCTTCAATGCAGCCGCCCCACACGTCGGCACACGCGCGCAGATGGGCCAGCACCTCATTGGCGGACCACTCCTCGGGATGGGGCGGGGTCTGCAATTGGGCGGGTGCCCGACCGGCGGTCAGCGCGGCGAGGCGCGGCGGCGTTGCCGCCAGCAGGGTCAGCACCTGCTCAATGGTGAGTGATCCACTGGGCACGTAACGGCATCCTTTCGCAGTGGGCGCGGTATTGCCGGATGGCAGGCATGGGCAGCGCGCTGTCCAGATTGTTCCGACGAACCGGCAGATCACCCAGCCCCACCGACAAGAGATTATAGTGCGCAGGTTCCGGCTTGACAAGCAGGACAGTTGTGCGCCGTCACGGCATGCGCGGAGTGGCCTGATCACACGCGATTCGCGGAGAGGCGGCGCCGGGCCGGTATGTTATACTGGTAAGGTAAGGAGGATGCCGATGGATGCCGAGCATAGCTATCTAACTCACCTGGAGTGCGCCGATTGTGGGCGCACCTGGCCCGCCGGGGTGGCACAGCATCGCTGTGCCTGCGGCGGGATCTTGCTGGCGCGCTATGATCTGGCGGCCCTGGCGCGGGATGTTCCGCGGGCGACCGTGGCGGCGCGGCCCTGGAGCGCGGGCCTGTGGCGCTATGCGGAACTGCTGCCCGTGGCCGATCCGGCGGCGCGCGTGTCGCTGGGCGAGGGGGCCACGCCGTTGCTGCCTCTGCCGGCGTTCGGCGCGGAACTCGACATTAGCCTGTGGATGAAGGACGAGGGTCTGAACCCGACCGGCACTTTCAAGGCACGGGGCGCGGCGGTAGGTGTGTCGCGGGCGCGGGAGTTGGGCGTGCGCACTATCGCGCTGCCGACTGCGGGGAATGCCGGGGCGGCCTGGGCGGCCTACGGAGCACGAGCGGGGCTGCCGGTGGTGGTGGCGATGCCGCGCGATGCGCCGCTGCTCACCCAGCGGGAAGTGCTGATGTACGGCGCCCGGCTGCACCTGGTGGACGGCTTGATCAGCGATGCCGGGGACTGGGTGGCCGCCGGGGTGCAGGCCGAGGGCTGGTACGACGCCAGCACCTTCAAGGAGCCGTACCGCCTGGAGGGCAAGAAGACGCTGGGCCTGGAGATCGCCGAGCAACTCGACTGGCAGCCGCCCGACGTGATCCTCTATCCCACCGGCGGCGGGGTGGGGCTGATCGGCCTCTGGAAAGCGTTTCAGGAACTGCGGGCGCTGGGCTGGATCGCGGGCGA
>JAICKM010000665.1 GCA_025927935.1 Chloroflexia bacterium
CTTGCAGCATCTGCAACTGGAGCACCTGGCCTTCGGTGTTTTTATACAGATCTTCCAGCCATTGCTGGCGGGCCAGCGCATCGCGCAATTGCCGCCGCAGGTCGTCGATCTGCTGTTGCATCTGGTAGGCGGTCGTATCTTCCCGCCGCCGGCCCTCTTCGTCGCGGGTAGTTCGCAGGATATCAGCCATGGAGGTGTCCCTTTATGTTAGGAGTTTATGATGCCAGACAGCGCGCTCGATGGCCGTGCGCACGGGTCGCAGCAGCGCCGGAAGCGGCGGCATAGGCAGCCCGCCCGCGCCGTTGAGGCGCTCCAGGGTCGCCACCACGCCGGAGCCGAGTGCGCCGACATCGTAGCCGCCCTCCAGCACAAAAGCCAGGCGCCCGTCACAGAGTTCGGCGGCCAGATCGCTGACGATGCCCGTGAGCATGGCGAAGCCGCCCGTGCTGACCGCCATCTGCGCCAGCGGGTCCGCATAGTGCGCGTCGTACCCGGCGGATACCAGGATGAGGTCGGGCTGGAAGCGGCGCGCGAAAGGGATCAGCACTTCCTCGAAAGCCGCCTGGTAGCCCGCGTCGTCGGTGCCGGGCGGCAGCGGCACGTTACAGGTCCACCCGCTTCCCGCGCCAGCGCCGCTCTCGGTCCACTTGCCGGTGCCGGGGTACAGCGGCCATTGATGCGTGCTGAAATAGGCCACGGTGCCGTCGCTATAGAAGATGTCCTGGGTGCCGTTGCCGTGATGCACGTCCCAATCGACGATCAGGACGTGGCGGATGCCGGTGTAGTGGCGTTGCGCGTGGCGGGCGGCCACGGCGACATTGTTGAACAGGCAGAAGCCCATAGCCAGGTCGGGACAGGCGTGGTGGCCGGGGGGGCGCCCCAGCGCCAGGGCGCTTGCGGTCCCCGGCCCCTGCGCGTCGAGCACCCGGTCCACCGCGGCGCAGGCCGCCCCCGCCGCGAGCAACGCGGCCTCGTAACTGCCCGCGCTGATCACGGTATCATAATCCCAAAGGCCGCCGCCCGCGTGGGCAATGCCCTTAATGGTCTCGATATACTCCGGGTCATGCACCGCGCAGATGGCGTCCAGCGACGCCGCCTCCGGCGTGATCAGGGCCGGCGGCCCAAAGCGCTGCTCGACCGCGCGCAAGATCGCTTTCAGCCGCTCCGGAGACTCGACATGGGTGCCGGTATCATGCGCCAGGCAGCCGGGGTGATAGATGAGAGCAGTTTGCAGCGACGCGTCGTGGGCCATGCTCCGAGTATAAGTCATGTGCTAGGGGCTGTCAAACCTTGGCCTGGGGCTAACCACCTGGCTTGTGCTGCGGCCCGGTGCGCCAGGCGCCCGGCCCCCATCCGCCGGATGACGGATAGCGGTAGCGAAACAGATGTGCTATAATAGAAGGCCAATATGTTAGTAAGGGAGCCATCGTTCGATGTCCCGGCGGGTGGGCGCGGGGCGCGCCCTGGTGTGTGCAGGAGGGGAACAATGCCCAATTTTCAACTGGTCTCCGACTTCCAGCCGATGGGCGATCAGCCGGATGCGATTAGCAAGCTGGTCGAAGGCGTCAACAGCGGCCTCCGCCACCAGACGATGCTGGGGGTCACGGGTTCAGGCAAGAGCCTCGGCTATGAGGACCCGGTGTTCATTGTAGAGAAGCGCGGCAACACGCTAACGCCGCGTGTGATGCCTATCGGGGAACTAATCGATTCCGTCATAGATCAAAACGTTAGCAGCACCAGGCAAGACGGCGACACCCAAATCCTCGATACGCCCCCCGGCCCTGTAGAATACTTCGCCCAAGCCTTCAACCCCAAGACCTGCGTTGTCGAACTTTACCCGATCAGCGCCTACACTCGCCATGCGGCACCTGCTCAGATGTATCGGGTGCGGACGGCCTGTGGGCGCAGCGCCACACTTACCGGCGATCATAATCTATGGGTGCTCCGCGCGGGGCGCTTGCAACTCATTCAGACGAAGGACGCCCTAGCAACGGACTATGTGCCGGTACCGGAGAGATTATTAGCAGAAGGCACATTAGAAACATTTGATACCCTCACTGCGCTGAACGATAAACGACTGTTCGTTGAAGCCCACGACGCAGTGCAAGCCTATGTTGCCGAGCATGGATCGAAGACGATAACCACGATCATCGACGCCCACGGTATATCGGGATCGAGCAAGCTAACCGCAATTAAACACCGGCGCAGGAGCCAAGGAGTGGAAGTGCGTGTCTTCCAGGATCTCCTGACCCAAACGAACAACCTGGGCGGCCATTGGAACCCTGCTGTTGCTAAGGTTGGTGGTAAGCGCCGGCAAAACTCACTACCCGCTCGGATCGCGTTGACTCCGGAGTTCCTGCGGTTGTTGGGCTACTATATCGCGGAAGGCAATTGTCAAGCCTCTTATGGGTTCTTCATCTTAGCCAACCGTAACCCGATTGTGCGCCAGCACGTTGAGGGCGCATTGGCGCAACTGGGTATCCCGTTCTCGGTACGCCCGTCTTCGGACTATCAGGTCTCCTCAACTGCTTTGGCAAGTATCTTAGGTGAAGCATGTGGAACCGACGCCCGGAGCAAACGCCTGCCGGCTTTTTGGCCCCAGCTAGCAAACTCCGCGCTTGCTTACATATTACAAGCATACTTCGACGGGGATGGAACGGTCGAGCGGGCGGGTGCAGTCACAGCCGCCACAGCCAGCCGGCAACTAGCCTCGGACCTGGCATATGCGCTATTGCGCTTCGGGATCTGGGCGCGGGTGGCGCGTGTGTGGAAACGTGCAACAGGCACCAATCACGCCGGCGACTGGTATTATCGAGTCACCATCTCCGGACACGCCGACGTGCATACCTTCTACGAGCAGATCGGCTTCTCGATTGCTGAAAAGCAACAGCGCTTGATCGCAGGGTTAAATCATAAACAGCACACGAATGTGGATGTCGTGCCGATTGACGGCGCGCAGTTGGCGCAACTGCGCCGGGCACTGGGCCTCACGCAACGCGAGGTGGCCGTGCGGTCGGGTTACAGCGAAAAGAGCAAGGCGGCCGGAATCCGTGCTGTCGAAGCTGGACGGCGCCGCCCACAACGCGCCAACCTCAAGCGCGTGCTGGCCGCCTTGCAGCAGGCGGCGGTTAGTCAGAGTACCAGTGAGGATTGGTGGGAAGGCTGGGTCGCGCTCATGGCGCTGTGCCAGATGCGTTGGACGCCGATTGCGGCCGTTGAGCCGGTGGACTACCCGCATCCCTTCGTATACGACTTCACTGTACCGGGGGCCGAGACCTTCCTGGCAGGCCAGGGTGGCTTCTTCGTGCATAATACCTACGTCATGGGCCAAATAATCCAGGCGGTGAACCGGCCCACGCTGGTGCTGGCGCACAACAAGACGCTGGCCGCGCAGTTGTACGCCGAGTTCAAGGAATTCTTCCCCAACAATGCCGTCGAATACTTCGTCTCCTACTACGACTACTATCAGCCGGAAGCCTACATCGCGCGCACCGATACGTATATCGAGAAAGACTCCGACATCAACGAGGAGATCGATAAGCTGCGCCACGCCGCCACGCGCGCCCTGTTCGAACGGCGCGATGTGATCATCGTCGCCTCGGTGTCGTGCATCTTCGGCCTGGGGTCGCCGGAGGAATACGGCAAAGTCGTGGTGGACTTGCAGAAGGGCCAGGTCGCCCACCGCGACCGCGTGCTGCGCCGCCTGGTCGATATTCACTACGACCGCAACGACATGAACCTGGTGCGCGGCACGTTTCGCGTACGCGGCGATACGCTGGAGATCTTCCCGGCCTATGAGAACATCGCCGTGCGCATCGAGTTCTGGGGCGACGAAGTCGAGCGCATCAGCGAGTTCGACCCGCTGACCGGCGAGATCTTGCTCGAACGCAACCGCATCGACATCTACCCGGCCCGCCACTTCATCACCAGCGAAGAGAAGCTGCGCGACGCCATCACCGACATCGAGGCCGAACTGGAGCAGCGCCTGATCGAACTGCGCGCGGAGGATAAGCTGGTGGAGGCACAACGC
>JAICKM010000108.1 GCA_025927935.1 Chloroflexia bacterium
CGCCGGAGAAACGGGGCACGCCACCCCGAAGGTCGACGTGCGCGGTGTCGTCTTCCAGGGCGACACAATCTTGCTGGTGCGCGAGCGGTCGGACGGCGGCTGGACCCTGCCGGGTGGCTGGGCCGATCCGGGGGAGGCCCCTTCGCAGGCGACGGTGCGCGAGGTCTACGAGGAGTCGGGCTACCGGACGCGGGCGGTCAAACTGCTGGCGCTTTATGATCGTGACCTGCACGGGCACGGCCCGCATCCGTATCACATTTACAAAATCTTTTTCCGATGCGAGATCGACGAATCCGCGGCGGGCGCGCAACACGCCCCGGACTCGCCTTCCTATCTGGAGACCGATGGGGTGGGTTTCTTCCGCCTGGACGTGCTGCCGCCGCTGTCGCTGGGCCGGGTCACGCCCGCGCAGATCGCCCGGTTTTTCGCGCACGCCGCCCATCCGGAGTGGTCCGCCGATTTTGACTAGCCGGCGACCGCGCTAAGTGCTCGCTGTAGGGGCCGGTTTGAAACCGGCCTGCCGCCCAGCCGGATCACGGCGAGGCCGGCGCTGTAGGGGCCGGTTTCAAACCGGCCCGCCGCTGCGCAGGATCACGGCGAGGCCGGCGCTGTAGGGGCCGGTTTGAAACTGGCCTGCCGCTGGGGTCTGACGTAAGGAGCGAACAATCACGGATGGGCAAGCACAAGATCCGCCCGCTGGCGATCGGCATATTCCGCCGCGACGACCGCATCCTGGTTTGTGAGGGCTACGATCCGGTCAAGCAGCAGACCTTCTACCGGCCCCTGGGCGGCGGGATCGAGTTTGGCGAGCAGGCCGCGGAGACCGTAGTGCGCGAGCTACGCGAAGAGATCGGCGCCGAAATGATCAACCCGCGCTATCTCGGCACCCTGGAGAACCTGTTCACCTATAACGGCAAGCCGGGCCACGAGATCGTGCTTGTCTTCGCGGGCGAATTGACCGACCCCGCTCTCTACGAGCGAGAAACGTGGGTCGGGCACGAGGATGGCGGGGAGGAGTTCACCGTGGTCTGGAAACCCCTGGCCGATTTTGCCGCCGGGCAGGCGCCGCTCTATCCCGACGGCCTACTCCCATTATTGGAGCAGAACACCGCGGCCCCCGCCGCAACTCACGAACGGTAAACAGCGATGACCAGCGACCAGCAAGAGCGGCAAGCCCGCTTCAAATCCCGCCTCGACAACCTGCCGACCACGCCGGGCGTCTATATCATGCGCGACAGTAGCGGCACGATCATCTATGTCGGCAAGGCCGTGAACCTGCGCAATCGCGTGCGCTCCTACTTTGGCTCGCTCAGCGGCGCCGCGCCCAAGGTCGGGCGCATGGTCAGCCACATCGAGGACTTCGAGTACATCCTGACCGATACCGAGCTGGAAGCGCTGATCCTCGAAAACCAGCTGATCAAGAAGCACAAGCCGCACTACAACGTCCGGCTCAAGGACGACAAGACCTATCCCTATATCCGCGTCACGGTGCAAGAAGAGTGGCCGCGAGTCATGTACACGCGCCGCATCGTGGAGGACGGCAGCCGTTATTTTGGCCCCTACGCCAACGCGGGCGCGGCACAGACCACGCTTGATCTGCTCAACCGCCTCTTCCCCTATCGCACCTGTGACCTGACCATCGACGGCAAGATGCCGCGCCCCTGCCTGCAATACTACATGCACCGCTGCCTGGCCCCCTGCGCCGGGCTGGCCGATAAAGCCGACTATGCCAAGGCCATCGATCAGGTGATGTTGTTTCTCGACGGCAAGCAGGCGACGATTGTGCGCGACCTGCGCAAGCGCATGGAGGCCGCCGCCGAGAACCTGGAGTTCGAGCGCGCCGCCTACCTGCGCGACCAGATCCGGGCCATCGAGAAGACGAGCGAGCATCAAAAAGTCTTCACCACCACGTCCACCGACGAAGACGTGATTGCCTTTGCCCGCAATGACGGCGACGCCTGTGTGCAGGTCTTCTTTATCCGCGAGGGCAAACTCCTGGGCAGCGAGCGTTATGTGCTGGAAGGCACCGGCGATGTCGAGCCGAGCGAGATCATGGAGAGCTTCATCTCGCAGTTCTACGAGGATGCGACCGATATTCCGCCCAACCTGGTGTTGCAGCATGACCTGGACGAGACGGCGATCCTGGAAGCCTGGCTGCGCCAGAAGCGCGGCGATAAGGTCCAGTTGACGGTCCCGCGCAGCGGCGAAAAACGGGATCTGGTCGATCTGGTGGCGCGCAACGCCGCTGAATGCGTCGAGCAAATGCGCGTGCGCTGGCTGAGCGATGAGCAAAAGGCCGTCGCCGCGCTGACCGATTTGCAGGCCGCGCTGGCGCTGCCGGGCTGGCCGCAGCGCATCGAGTGTTACGACATCTCGCACGTGCAGGGCACCAACACCGTCGCCAGCATGGTCGTCTTCGAGCACGGCACGGCGGCCAAGAAAGAGTACCGCCGCTTCGAGATCAAGACGGCCACCAACAACGACTTCCAGTCGATGCAGGAAGTCTTGCGCCGGCGCTTCCGCCGCGCCGGGTTGGAGCGCGCCGCCCAGGCCGCCCAGCAACCCGCCCCCAGCGACATCAGCCTGGCCCCCTCGCTGGCCGCGCTGGAGGAAGAAGCCGCCCGCCAGGCGCCCTCGGTGGGGGAGACAGCGCCCAACACGCAACTCGCCGCCGACGCCGAGGCGCACACCGAGGAAATCGACGCCGGCAGCGCGGCCCCATCCGCCGATGCCGCTGCGGCTACGGCCAACGCCGTCAGCAGCAAGCAGGTCGCCAACTGGAGCGGCTGGGCTGTCCTGCCGGACCTGATCGTCATCGACGGCGGCAAGGGCCAGTTATCGGCGGCGGTAGAGGTTATGGCCGAGGTCGGCCTGTCCGATCTGCCGATTATCGGTCTCGCCAAGCAGCAGGAAGAAGTCTTCAAGCCGGGCCAGTCGCTGGGCCTGATGCTGCCGCGCGACGGCGAGGCCCTGCACCTGCTCCAGCGCATCCGCGACGAGGCCCACCGCTTCGCCATCGGCTACCACCGCAAGCTGCGCGCCAAACGCGCCTTCAAGGGCAAGCTGGACGAGATCCCCGGCATCGGCCCCAAGCGCAAGGCGGCGCTGCTCAAGCACTTCGGCTCGCTGAAGAAGATGCGCGAAGCCACCATCGAAGAACTGCTCGTCGTGCCCGGTATGGACCGCCGCGCCGCCGAAAAGCTCAAAGAACTGCTTTAGCCGGTTGCCGCGCCCGGTAGCCCCGGGCGCCCGCCGCGCGAGTGCGCAGGCCGCCTGCGCGTGTCCGTAGCCCGCCCAATGAAGCCGCCGCGTTGCGCCTCGATTCTTCGTTTCATCCTCTTCACCTGCTGCACACCTTGTGCTATACTGCCTGCGTAGAGGTCGCGCGCCGTGCGGTTGGCCCGGCGCGCGATACACGTTTCTCCCCCTGATAGCCGGCTGCCGGCCCAATAGCAGCGGTTTGTGACGATCCGGTGCATTCCACGGCACACGGCCCGGTTGCGCCTCGTGATGGGAGGACAGCGCGAGAAGCCGGCGCACCAAACGCACTTTCTTATTGCGGGAAGCATCAGGAAGGAAAGTCCTATGTTACAGTCTCCTGTGCCTAAACGAGGGGGCCAGTGGCGTGCGTTGAGCATCGTAGCGGCGCTACTGCTCATGCTGGCCGGCGCCCTGGGCGCGCTACCGGGCATACTGGGGGCGCGAGTCGCCGCCATGCAGACAATCAGTCCGCCGGCGCAAACCGGGACTGCCGGCTTACAGCGCACCACGGGCCGGTCCATCAAAAATGATGTCTCGCCCCCCTTACGCCAGATCCCCCCGGCCAAGCGGAGTCCTGTCCGTAGCCAGGAGAACGAGCGTATTCCCTTCCGCAACAACCGGCCGCTCCCCGCCCTCAAAGATCCGGTGTTGCAAAACTGGTTCAAACTCGCAGCGGTGGCGATGCCGGCGCCCAGCTTGAATTTCGAGGGCAATACCAATCGCGGCGGCTTCACCCCGCCGGATATGAACGGCGACGTGGGTCCCAATCACTATGTCCAGACGGTTAACGTGGACCTGGCCGTCTGGGACAAGGCCGGGACCCTGCTCTACGGGCCGGTGCCGGTCAACACCCTCTGGTATGGCTTCGGCGGCACCTGCGAATTCACGAACGACGGCAATCCCATCACCGTGTATGATCCCATTGCCGATCGTTGGGTCATCAGCCAGTTCGGCCGGCCGGCCGACGTGCGTGGCTATCATGAGTGCATAGCCGTGTCCACCTCCCCCGACCCGATAGGCAGCTATAATCGCTACGACTTTTTCCTCAGCCCGACCCTCTTCCACGACTATCCGCAACTGGGCGTCTGGCCCGACGCCTACTATGCCTCGTTCAACGTGTACAATCCCGACAGCACCTTCAACAGCGGCGCCTGGGTCGCCTTCGACCGCGCGCAGATGGTGGCCGGGCAGCCGGCGGGGTTCCAGGAGTTCAACAGCCCCGACGACGCCGGCATGATGCCCAGCGACCTGGACGGCACGGATCTGCCGCCGCCGGGCGCGCCCAATACCTTCGTGGAGCCTTGGGATCCGGCGGGCGAGCTACGGCTCTGGAACTTCTACGTGGATTGGAACAATCCCGCTAACTCCCATCTGAGCGGCCCCGTCTCCGTCGCCGTGGCGCCCTGGATCCCCTACTGCCCCGAAAGCTCGGCGTGCATCCCTCAGCCCGGCACCGGGCAGTTGCTCGACCCGATGTCCGATGGCCGCATCATGCGCCGGCTGGCCTACCGCAACTTTGGCGGCGAATATGGATCCTGGGTCGCCAATTTCACCGTCAACGGCGGCCCGCCCGCTGCCAACGGCTTTGACGGCGCGGCTGCCCCGCGCTGGTTCGAACTTCGCAGTTCTTCCGAATTTACGCCGACCTTAGCCCAGGAGGGCACCTATGCGCCCGATCTTACCAACCGCTGGATGGCGAGTATAGCCCAGGACAGCGACGGCAACCTGGCGATGGGCTACAGTGTGTCCAGCAGCACGGTCTTCCCCGGCATCCGCTACACCGGCCGTCTGGCGGGCGACACGCCGGGCACGTTACCTCAGGGCGAGGCCACCCTGGTCGCCGGTGGCGGCTCCCAGACGAACAGCAATCGCTGGGGTGACTACTCGAATATCGCCGTCGATCCGGTGGACGATTGCACCTTCTGGTACACCAACGAGTACTATCCGATCAGCTCGCCCAACCTCTGGCACACGCGCATCGGCACGTTCAAGTTCCCCACGTGCGGCAGTGGCGGCACGCCCACACCCGTTATCACCACGCCCGCGCCCAGCGCCACGCCGCATAACACGCCGACCAGCACGCCCGGCCCGGTCGCCACGGCCACGCCCATTCCCATCGTGGCGTGTGCGCCCAACGTCTTCACCGGGGCCATCACCCAGGGCGACGCGCTCCAGAGCGGTCAGTTACCGTCCGACCTGTACGCCAGCACCTGCGACGTGCCCAAGACGGCGCCGGTCGTCCAAGATACCCAGCCGCGGCACTACGACGCCTATACTTTCTATAATGCGACCGGCAGCGCCCAGTGCATCACCATCCGCCTCAACACGGCCTGCGCCTACGATAACAACCAGGCGCTGACCAGCGCGGCCTACCTGGACAGCTTTAACTCTGCCGACATCACCCAGAACTATCTGGGCGACCTCGGCTACACCGCGCCCACCCTGACCGAATATCAGGTCACGGTGCCGGCCAATCACGCCTATGTCGTGATCGTGTCCGAGTACGGCGCTGGGACCGGCTGTCCCGGCTACACGCTCCAGGTGAGTTGCGGCGTGGCCGGCGGCACGCCTACGCCCACCGCGACCAACACGCCGACCAGCACCCCGACGCCGACCGTGACCAGCACCCCGACAGTCACCGAGACGCCCACCGTGACCGCGACCTCTACCCCGGTCTGCGACATCAGCTTCACCGATGTGCCTGTCGAGTACTGGGCCTACGGCTACATCAAGTGGGCCTTCTGCCGGGGCGCCATCAGCGGCTACGCCGACAACACCTTCCGTCCCGACTTCAACGCCTCGCGCGGGCAGGTCGCCAAGATGGTCATGCTCGCCGGGGGCTATGACCTGACGCTGCCGCCGGGCGGCCCGCACTTCACCGATGTGCCGCCGCAGCAGCCCTTCTACACCTACATCGAAGCCGCCTACCGTCTCGGCATCATCAGCGGCTACGCCGACGGCACCTTCCATCCCTACGGCTTGATCTCACGCGCCCAGTTGACCAAGATCGTCGTCGGGGCGCAGGGCTTCCCGCTGGAGAATCCGGCCACGCCCACCTTCAACGACGTGCCACCGACGTATTGGGCCTACCAGTATATCGAGGCGGCCTACACGCATCAGCTTATCGGCGGCTACACCTGTACTGCCGGGCCGGAGCCGTGCCCCGGCCTCTACTTCCGGCCCGGCGCGCTGGCGACCCGCGCCCAACTCAGCAAGGTGCTGTTCCAGGCGATTGCCGTTCCCGCGGCGCAACGAACGACTCCATAGCGCCGGGGCGCCGGCTTCTCACAGCCGGCGCCCTGTATCCGGGTTTGTTCCGGCCGGGTCCCGCGGGACCCGGCCGGTTTTGTGCCGTTTGCGATGTGGTGGCGGGGGCACGGGCCGGGTTGAAACCGGCTCCTACAGCGGCCCTATGCACACGGCGATCCGGCAGGGGCCGGTCTGTGGTGGATGCGCGGAAGGGCGACCCAGCGGTCGCCCTTCCGTCTATAGCTCTGTGATGCCGTGGACCGGCGCCGGGGTGGGCGGATGGCCGCGCCCGGCGCCGATCGGTTGTGAGCCTCCCCGGCGCGCTATTTGAGCGTCGGCGCGGTCACGGCCAGGTAGATGATCTTGGACGCCTGGGCGCGGGTGGCGTCGTTGCCCGGCCGGAAGTAGAGGCCGGGGCACGGCTCCGGTCCGCCACTACAGGTGTAGCCGCCCAGGACATGATGCGCGTAGGCCGTCTCGATGAAGCTATAGAAGGGGTGGCCTAGCGGCACATCGTGGAAGGTCGGCGTGGCGGGAGTGATCAGCGTCCAGTGGGTGGGGTCGGCATGGATGGCCGTATTCACCACGATCTTCGAGGTCTGCCCGCGAGTCACCAGCGCAAACGGCCGGAACGTGTGATCCGCGTAGCCGCTGATGATGCCCAGATTGGACAGCGTCTCGATGTACGGATAGAACGGATTGCCCTGATCGACATCGGTGAAGTGCGGGCCGCCCGCCGTGTTGATCGGCAGACCGTAGGCCAGCACGATGATCTTGGAGAGCTGGCCGCGACTCACCGTGTTGAAGGGGCGGAAGGTGTTGTCGCTGTAGCCGCTGATCGCGCCGCCGCAGTACAGGTACTGTACGTAGCCATAGAACCAGTCCACGGTATGCACGTCGCTGAAGTGCATATCGCAGCCGATGTCCAGCGCGGTCGCTTCCGGCTCGGTCGGCATGTTCTCGCGGTGAATCAGGAGCACGCCCTGATGGTAGCGGTTCTCGGCGGCCTGATTGATCGTGATGTTGAGGTTGGTATGGGCGCCGGGCGCGAGCGTCACGGTCCAGGCGTTGGCCGAGAAGCCCGTGTTCGCCGGGTCGAAGGTGTAGGCCCCGGTGTCCGGCGCCGAGTCCACATGGTAGTCGAAGTTGCCTTCCTCCGAGATCAACGGGGCATTGGCGTTGTTGAAGGAGTCGACATGGAAGTTGAAGGCCTGGCTCGGGGTCATGCCCAGGGCCGTGACCGGCACCTCCATGATCAGGTTCGACGACTTGACGTTGCTGTCCAAGTACGAAACGAGGTCGAAGGTGTTGGCGCTAAGGTTGAGCACGAACACGCCCTGCACCCCGTTCGACGTGCCGGTGTTGAAGGCGCCGATATCGTAGTTGAACACGACATAGTCGTCGGTACCGTCGCGGTTGGTGTCTACACCGATGTCGAACTCGGCCTCCAGTTGTAGCACGCGTGGCGCATAGGTATGCACGGCGAACTGCACGGAGTCGGTGACGGGGCCGCTGGCGCTGATCGAGCGTACGCCCGTGTAGGCGATGTCGTCGCGGTCGCCGCCGAGCAGCGGGTTGGCGGCGGTATTCTCATGCGGGTCGCGGCCCGCCAGGTAAAACACCTCGGTCGTCCCTGAGATAGCGCCGGTGTTGGTCAGCGTGATCGTGTCCGACACCACGCCGCCCCCATAGCTCAGGCTCGCGGGCTGGACGGTCGTCGCGGAGGCAGGCCGCGGCAAGACATACCAGGCCAGGTGCGCCTGCTGGTTGGCTGCCGCGTCGTTCACGAACAGGAAGCCACCGATCTCCGACGCGGAGAGCGCGGCGCTGTTGGCGCCACCCGTGCCGCTCAACCCCCACGACGGGAGCAGGGCCGGATTAATCGTCAGATTGAGCGTCGCGGTCGCGGTGCCATTGGCCGCCACATTCAGGCTGGCCGGGGTCACGCTGAGGTTGGTCAGGGCCGCGGGCTGCGTGTACTGCGTGCTCGCGCTGAGCGTGTACGACTTGGCGACATTGCTATGGTTTGTCACCGTCACCACGCGACTCGCGTTCAGCGTCTGCGCGATCACCGGGATGCCGAAGTTGATGTTGATGTCGCTGGCGACCACTGTCGTGCTCAGCGCCGCCGTGGTCGTGAGCGCCACGCGCCCGGCCCCGGCTAGGCTCACCGGCGCGGTGATCCCGTTGGCGCGATCCACCGCCGTCCGGTACAGGCCCATCTTCGACCCGTTCACCAACACCGCTTCCCGCTGTTCGGCCGTCCAGGTCGGGTGTTCCTGCTTCATCAGGGCCAACGAACCGGCGATATGCGGCGCGGCCATCGACGTACCCGACATGGATACGCCCCCGGTGCCGGTGCCGGCCCCCGTCGAGACGACGTCGTTACCGGGCGCCGAGATATCCGGCTTCAGGATTTCTTGTAGCGCCGGGCCGCGGCTGGTAAAGCCGGCCAGCACATCATCCTGCGGGATGGGGTGCGACATGCCAAGTGTGACGGTAACTGTGCCGCCCGCCGCCATGTAGGCGCGCAACGGCCGCATCTCGGAATTGCGCGCCGCTACTACGGGGATCGTGACCGGCCCCGGCCCGCCGAACGAGAACGTCGTCGGTTCCTGACCGGGGAGCATGACCAGGATCATGCCCACGGCGCCGGCCTGCTGGGCGTTATACGCCTTTTGCGAAATGGCGCACGTCCCCCGGTCGATGACGGCAATCTTGCCGGCCATGGAGCCGGCCGGGAACGGGTCACAGCCTAGCGCGTTGCTTGGGAAGGCGACCGCCACATCCACTAGGTCGCCGGTGGTCGGCGGCGTCAGTGGGGCGGACCAGGGCTGCCAGACCGTCTCGACCACGTTGGTGGTCATGGTCACGGGCTGGCTGATATCGAGGGCATAATTATTGTGCCCGCTGGCCGTGGAGGCGGCCACCGAGAGGGCCTTCGCCGCCGTCGCCGGGGCGCCGGTGATGAAGGGGACATCGCTGGAGTTGCCGGCGGACACCGCGTAGGCCACGCCCACCGCCACCGCGTTGTTGATCGCGGTCAGCAGTTCGTCGTTGCCCACGCCGAACGGCTGCCCAATCGACATGTTGGCTGCGTCCATGTGGTCGGTAATGACGCCGTCGCCGTTGGGATCGACCGATGCTTCCACGCCCAGCATCATCGCCACGCCGCTACAAGAAGTGCTTTGACTCGAGCAGACCTTGTAGGAATAGATCTGGGCGGCGGGCGCCACGCCATGATATAGCGGTGGGTCAGCGCAGGCCGGCGTGGTGCAGCCGCCGAAATCGTTCGGGTTTGGCGGGATACTGCCGTTCACGGAGATATTCGGCACCCCAAAGCCGCCGACAATACCGGCGGTGTGCGAACCGTGCCCACCATCGGGCGGCGTATCCAGTGGGTTCAGGTCGACCGTGCGGGTCGGGACGGTCGTACCATTCCAAAGCTCGCCTACGAAGTCCTTGCCCCCCGGAATCTTCTCCGTCGGGAACATTACGGTGCCCGAATAAACAATGGGCGGCGGGGCGGTCGCTTGTGTGACCGCGTAGTCGAATGCCGCTACCGTGCCGGGGCCGCCGAAGTTGCGGTGGGTATAATCAATGCCGGTGTCGATGACCGCGACGCGTGTACCGCGCCCGTCGAGACCCATCCCTAACCGAACTGCATCCGCGCCAATGAAAGGCACGCTGCGGTAGAGATCCAGTTTGTAGTTCTGGCCTTCATCCACACTCGCCACCCCAGGGATCTGGCGCAGCGCCGCCAGGTCGCGGCGGTGGACCGAGGTCATGGCGAGGCCGTTCAGCACCACGGTCATGTGGTTGGTGACGATACCGTAGCGCGCGGCGGCGGCGGCCACCGGGGCCTGGGCCGCCAGCAACTGCTGGCTGTAGGCACGTTGATAGTCCGCCTTCTCGGCGGCTGCCCGTCCTTGTGTTGCCGCGGTCTGCTTATAGACTTCGGCCAGCGGCGCATCTTTCAACAGGACAATCGCGTCCACTAACTGGTTCGGGTCGCCCTTATCCAGCATCCGCGCCGCGGGCTGCGGATTGGTGGCCGGTGCATCCGAAACCTGAACACCCCCGGCGATAATCGGCGCTGCGGGAGGCGGTAGCTTGTCGGCGGCACCCGCCGGGAGCACCACGGACAGCGCCAGGCCCCCGGCCAGCAGCAATTTGCCCACTCGTTTTCTGAGAGTAGCCAATCTAATTCTCCTTCCCGTGCATTCGAGGTGGAAACGGGAGTCCCTCTTCCATGCCGGCGGCGCGGGACGAGCATAAAGCGCGCACCTGACCTGGATCGGGGTGTATTCTGCTCCTAACTTCTGTAGCAATCTGTGGCAGGCCGCAGTGGATGGGGAAGTGGATCGCAATGCGGCGATCACCAGCCTGCCGGGATGACGAGCGGTGCGGGGAGTAGCGCTTGGTGCCTCCAGCAAGTCTCCTTTCGTCATTGATTGGAGTAGCCAGGTATGGACTATCGGCGCGTGTAACCCTGCCGCGGGGTTCCCAAGAAGCAGCGGGTTACGCCGCGTTCATTATAGATGGTCTGTAGCGCAGTGTCAACGCCCCGAAAATGCGCTATAGTGTGTATTATAATGAGGGATACGAAGATGCCTGATCAAGCCGGCCTGCATGGTCCGATCTCTGCTGTTGTTTTATGCGGCAAGGATGCCCGCATCGCAGGCGTTGGGCTTTCCGGCGGAGGTGCGCGAATGTTCACCAGAATTTGTGGGCTGTTGTTGGGTTTGGCCGGTCTAGTGACGGCAACGCTTCTATGTCTAGCCGCCGCCGGAGGATCGGTGCCGCCGGTTGGCTTAGCGGCCGGGCCGCCCGTGCGCCCGGAAGTGCAGGCGCCGGCCAGCCCCACGGCCCCGCCTGCCAATGCCTGGCCCACCGCGGCCAACGCTGGAGTCAGCAATGCGCGTAACGACCTGGCCGGGCGCCTCCATCAGGACCCGGCGCGCATCACGGTGGTGAGTGTCACCGCGCAGGAATGGCCGACCTCGGCGATGGGCTGTCCCGTGTCCCGGCAAAATTATCTCCAGGTGGTGACGTCGGGTTACGAGATCATCCTGGCGGCCGGCGGCGCCCGCTATATCTATCATGCCGACTTGCACGGGGCGACCGTATCCTGCCCGCCCACCGTCGCGCCCCCGCCGCCCGCTGCCGGTACGGTGCGCTATTTCCCTGAAACCGGCCATAGCGTCAAAGGCGCGTTCCTGGCGTACTGGCAGCAGCACGGCGGCCTCGCGCAGCATGGCTATCCGCTCAGCGACGAACTCCAGGAAGTGTCCACCGCCGACGGCAAGACCTACACGGTGCAGTATTTCGAGCGCGACGTGTTCGAGCTACATCCGGAGAACACGCCGCCTTACGATGTCCTGCTCAGCCGCCTCGGCGCAGCCCGCTGGACCGCCCGCTACCCCACGCCGCCCGCCAACCAGCGCGCGAGCACCGACAACCCGCGTCGCTTCCCCGAAACCGGGCACACCATTGGCGGCCGGTTCCGCGCCTACTGGGAGCAGCACGGCGGCCTGGCCCAGCAGGGCTACCCCCTCAGCGAGGAATTCCAGGAGAAGAGCGATCTCGACGGCCGGACCTACACCGTGCAATATTTCGAGCGTGCCGTGTTTGAGTACCATCCCGAAAACAAGCCGCCCTATGACGTCCTGCTCGCCCAGTTAGGCAAGTTCCATCTGGCGATCAGCCGCGCGCAAGCGGTGGCCGGCGGGCTGAAATCCCCGCCGCGCGTCTACGGCGTGGGCAAAAGCGACGTGGCTTTGTGGCCGCTCGACACCGGCTCCGCCGTCACTCACTACAGCACGTGTGGCATCCAACCCCTTGTCTGGGTGGCCGTCGATACCTGTGAGCAGGCGATGACTTTAACCACCGTGCTTGCGGGGGCCGGTGACGGTCTGGACGTGACCTTCCTGGCGACCTGGGGGGGCGGTGCCCAGATGCATCGCTGGCAGGTGCATGTGGACGGCGCTCTCCACGCGACATTTGTGGGTGAAAGCGGCGACCGCTTGCCGATCCTGCCGCAGTAGACCGTAAGCTTTCGATTCGTGCCGGCCGCCGGCAGCGCATGTTTGCGCCCCGCCTGCACCGATCCTTAATGAAAGACAAAGTTTAATATTCGATTCTCGAAAATATATTTTTCCGGTTGCACTAGTTACTAACCATAGATTATAATCGTTTTGCGTCGTATTCTAACTCTCGCGTCTACTCCGGCGGCCTGTAGCCTTATTTGTTTCTACAGGTTCGCGGGGAGATGGACGGTACCATAGTCGAAAGGAGGGAGGCTGGAGTCCGCTGCGCCGCTCCGCGTAACTAAGCACCTGCTGCATCGCCGCGCTGGTCCACGCTGCGCAGGCAACAAGATGCATTTACCACCGTAGGTGCTAGACCCCATACTCGGCGGGCTGGTCCACGCTTGGCCCGCGCTAAGAGGCACCTGACATCGTAGGTGCCGGACCCCATGCTCGGCGGGCTGGTCCACGCTTC